>DATGDI010000018.1:0-8498 GCA_035310965.1 Methanomicrobiales archaeon | reverse complement strand
GACCTCCTCGACGAACCCACCGCGGCGATGATCGTCATCCGGGAGCTCGGGAGGGCCCACGTGAAGATCCGGGACCTCGGGTCAGGAAGCAGCCTCACCTCCTTCTTCGGGAAGGTCATCTCCGCAAGCTCGCCCCACGAGTTCCAGAGGAGCGACGGGACCACCGGCCAGGTCGCGGACATTCTCCTTGCGGACGAGACCGGCCAGGTGCGGGTGGTTCTCTGGGACGAGAAGGCCGGCGCGGCCGCCGAGGTCGAGGTCGGGGAGGTGCTCGAGGTCATCGCGAAACCCTCGCCAAAGGGGAAGGGGGAGGTAAGCGCCATGGCCTTCCGGAAGGCGGACTGCGAGATCGGCTGCGACATGGCCCCCGACCGGAGGTTCCTCCCGCCCGAACCCGCCGGAGAGATCGAGGTGAAGGTCATCGAGGTCGGGAAGGTCCGGACCTTTACCCGCAGGGACGGGTCCGAAGGCCGGATGGTGGAGGCGGTCATCGGGAACCGTGAAGAGACATCCCGACTGGTCTGCTGGGAGCCGGAGCTCCTCGCGGGAGTGAAGGCCGGATCCCCGATACGGATCCGGGGGGCCACCCGCTCCCACGGGGACGAGGGGAACGAGTACCGATTGGACGAGAAGGGGGAGGTGATTCCCTTTGAGGGAGTGATCGAGGTCCCCTTCACAGACATCGGGAAGGTCCCCGGGTCGGGATTCGTCTCGGTCCGGGGGACGATCCGGTCCGCCCGTCCTAGGAGGGCCTTCACCACCCGCCGGGGCCAGCCCTCCTCGGTCCGGAACCTCACGGTCTCGGACGGGACCGGGGAGATGCCCCTCGTCCTCTGGGGAGAGAGGGCGGCCCTCGATATAGCTGAGGGGGATGCCGTGTGCCTCTACCGGGTCCAGGTCCGCACGGGCAGGGACGGGGGGCTCGAGCTCCACGCGGGCCGGGGAAGCGCCGTGGTCCTGCCCCCCGGAGAGGGTGGGGAGGAACCGGTGGATCTGGAGGGCACCGTCATTCCCGTGGCCTCCGGCACATGCCTGGAGGTGGCCGGAGAGTGTCATCCCGTAGAGGGCGAGCTCCCCGTCGGACGGAACGTGCGGGTCCGGGGGAGGCGGGTGAGGCGGACCATCATCCCCGCCGAAGTAGAGGTGCGGGAGCCGGACCCCGCCGGCGTGAGGGAACGCCTCGCCCGGTTCCGGGCATCCCTCCTCAGGACAGATCCTGATCACCCAGGAATCTGAGAATCGTTCGGACTCTAGAGCTATTCCGTCCTGGAGATGTTCTGATTAAGGACCAATCAAACTGGACATCATGGTGATCTTTTTATTGGGGTGCTCTCGGGGGGGGGGCTACGCCACCCCCCGCCGCACGGGCACCCCCTCCGTTTCCGCAGCTACCTGATTCGGTGGTCCAACGGGATGAAAAGCCCATCGCCTCTGGGGGCCGCCACAGCGGCGGGGGTGAGCGGAGCGAACCCCCAGGAGCGTCCGCCTGTCGACAATTCGGTCCGATCAAGAGATAGTTTGAGAATCTGCGTTTTACAGGAGCTTCAATCCTTTGGTTCACTAAATAAACCACCTTCGCGATCCATATGGAGATATTACTTTCACGGCGCCCGCCCCACCTCTATAAAGGGATCCGGGGAACGGGGAAGTGTAACCGGACCCCCCTGGGGGAGATGGCAATGACAGGAAACGGAAACGATCTGGAAGATCTGCCGGGTGTCGGGCCGACGACGGCCGACAAGCTGAAAGAGGCAGGGTACACAACCATAGAGAGCATCGCCACCGCATCGGCGGCGGAGCTCGCCGAGGTGGCCGAGATCAGCGACGCCGTTGCGAAGAAGCTCGTGAAGGCCGCGAAGGACCGGACCGTGGTGAGCTCCTTCCGGACCGGGGCGGACATCATGGAGCAGCGGAAGAACGTGAAGAAGCTCCGGACCCTCGTTCCCGAGCTCGACGGCCTCCTCGGTGGGGGCTTCGAGACCCAGGCCATCACCGAGCTCTACGGGGAGTTCGGGTCGGGGAAGAGCCAGATCGTCCACCAGATGGCGGTGAACGTCCAGCTTCCCGAGGAGGCGGGGGGCCTCAACGGCTCCTGCATCTTCATCGACACCGAGAACACCTTCCGCCCCGAGAGGATCGAGCAGATGGTGAACGGCCTCGGCATCGACGTCGCCCCTGTCCAGGAGTTCCTTGACCATATCCATGTCGCCCGGGCCCACACCTCCGACCACCAGATGCTCATGGTCGAGAACGCCCGGGAGCTCGCGAACGATCTCAGGGACAGCGAGAGGCCGGTGCGGCTCTTCATCGTCGACTCCCTCACCGCCCACTTCCGGGCCGAGTACGCCGGGCGGGGGACCCTCGCGGCCCGGCAGCAGAAGCTGAACCGGCACATGCACGACCTCTTCAAGCTCCTGGACGAGCACAATGCCGTCGGCCTCGTTACGAACCAGGTCCTCTCCAACCCGGCGGTCTTCTTCGGCGACCCGACGAAACCCATTGGCGGGAACATCGTCGGCCACACCGCGACCTTCAGGATCTACCTCCGGAAGAGCAAGGGCGGGAAGCGGATCGCGAAGCTCGTGGACAGCCCGAACCTGCCCGAGGGCGAGGCGGTCTTCATGGTGGAGCAGTCGGGCCTCAAGCCGGCCTGATGGCCGCCTTGAGTACGGCCTCAAACCGGCCTGACCGGTTTGAGTACGGCCTGAAGCCCGCCTGAGGCCTGGAAACCCGCCAGAAGGTCCCGGGCCTGGCTGGGGGATGCCGGGCCCGGAACACCTCCTTTTTTTACCTGTCCTGATCCAGTACCGGAGCGTGCCGACCCTGAGGGCAGTTGCCTGTGATGTGGACGGGACCATCACAGACCGCGAGCGCCGGATCAGCCTCACCGCCATCGCCTGCATCCGGGATCTCGTGAACAGGGGGGTGGAGGTGGTCCTTGCGAGCGGGAACACGGCCTGCTTCATGGACGCCCTCGCCCGGGTCATCGGGACCTCGGGGACGGTCATCGCCGAGAACGGCGGGGTCTACCGGATCGGCTTTTCGGGAGAGCTTCACACCGAGGGTGACCGGAGCGTGGCCCTCGCCGCGTACCGGGAGCTCGAGGAGTACTACAAAAAGAGGGGCATCACCCTGGATCCCTATGGCGAGAAGTACCGCTTCTCCGACGTCGCCTTCGCCCGCACGGTCCCGTCGGAGGAGGTGCGGAGGGTGATGCAGGACCGGGAGGTAAAGGTCCTCGACACCGGGTTCGCCATCCACCTCCAGGCACGGGGGATCAACAAGGGGCTCGCCCTGCAGAGGCTCGCCGCAGACATCGGGATCCCCATCGGGGAGTTCCTCGCGGTGGGCGATTCCGAGAACGATCTGGAGATGATCGAGGCGGCGGGGATCGGGGTGGCCGTGGCGAACGCAAGGGACGAGGTGAAGGCCGCCTCGGACTATGTCACGGAAAAAGGGGACGGGGAGGGCTTTGCCGAGGCGGTGAAGCGGTATCAGCCTTATTTCTTGGAGAGGTAGCGGTCGACGACGATATAGTCCTTGATGTCCTTTACGGCCTCGAAGGGGATGAACATCCGGTCCCCGTCCATCCGGAATCCCTCGGTGTTGAAGGTCGGGTCCGGTACGACGATGAGGTCCACCACCTGGCCGGTATCGAAGTCCACCATCACGTTCCTCAATGTGCCGATGACCATCCCGTCATTGGACATGACCTTTTTTCGGGAGAGGTTGCGCGATAAAATCATACTCATATAAAAAAGGAGAACTTTGGAATACTTAAATTGTTCTCTAGGACGTACGGGCGAAATCAGGAATTTAGGACATTCTGAACCATAATCGGGGTTTGTTCACCCGCCCGGGGTAAAAAGCATTCCCGAAACGGCCCCGGTTTCGGGTCCCGTCGCATTCCTGGCACGGTGCGGTGGGGCGCCTCAGAGGGTCGGGAAGACCCCGAGGACATCAGACTGGGTCAGGATGCCGACCGGCCTCCCGTTGTCGACCACGATGAGCCTCCCGATCTCCTGCTCCTTGAACCGGGTCACCACCTCGTAGAGCTTCGTGTCGGCCTCCGCGTACACCACGTCGCTCGTCATCACCGAGGAGACCGGCGTGTTCATCGGGAGCCGGTCGTCAAGGCCCTTCGCGATGTCGGTGAGGGTGACAATCCCCATGAGCCTCCCCCCGGACATAACGGGGGCCCCGTGGATGTGCCGGTCGGTGAAGAGATGGATCGCGTCCCTGAAGCTCGAGCCGGGGGAGAGGGTGATGAGGGGGGCGCTCATGTAGTGGCGGATGGCCTTCTTCGGGAGGGAGATCATCTCGGAGATGGAGATGAGGATGGACTGCCGCACCTCGTCCTTCCCGTAGATCTCGCCCCGGATGAGGAGCTTGTTCACGGGCGTCGGCCCGATGGTGACCTCCTCGCCGATCTCGAAGCCCTTCACCGAGCCCGCGAGCCTGACCATGGCATGGCAGAGGTCCGGGTGGCAGAGGGTGGTGAAGTCCACCTCGGTGACCCTCATCCCGGCGACCGGTTCCCCGTTCCGGAGGATGGGTACCGCCGCCTCCTGGTCGAGGTTCGAGAGGTTCAGCTCCCGGTAGGCGAGGGCGGTGGGGCTGTAGCCCCCCTTGGGGCCGGGGACCCCGTCCACGAACCCGATGGCCTTTAACGCCTGCATCTGGTTCCTGACGGTGCCCGGGTTCCGTTTCAGGACGTCGGCGATGTCCTCCCCTTTGACGGCATGGGAGTGCTGGTGATAGAGGGTGATGAGGGTGATGAGGATCTCTTTCTGGATGAGGGACAGATCCATAATGATTAATCATAGGAAATTGGATATATAAAGCATAGGTTGTGAGGCGTGGATCTCGAGAAAATCCCGACGGTGCCGACCGCTGAGGAGGTCATGGACCGGTCCCTGCGGAGGGCGGCCTCCCGGCGGAAGGAGAAGAAGAACAAGGAGCGCGCTGACCGCGAGTTCGTCATGGCCGTCGCGGCCTCCCTCCACGACCGGCTCGTGAAGGTCATCGCCTCCTTCCCGGACTTCGAGGCCCTCCCCCCCCTCTACCGGGACCTCACCGAGATCCTCTTCGGCCTCGAGAGGATCCGGATGGCCCTCGGGGGAGTCGGGTGGGCCGCCAAGCACACCCGGCGGATAGGGGGCGAGATGTCCCGGGAGATCCGGTGGTCCGCCGACACCCGTGCGGTCCGCCGGAGGGCGGTGGCCCGGCTCTCCTCCATCGTCCACCGGGTGGACAAGGACCTCCGGTTCCTGAACGAGGTGAGGAACGGCCTCCGGGTGCTCCCGGTGCTCCGCGACGAGTTCACCGTCGTGGTCGCCGGGTACCCCAACGTCGGGAAGTCCTCCTTCATCCGGCTCGTCTCCTCGGCAGAGCCCCAGATCGCCTCCTACCCCTTCACCACGAAGGGGATCATCGTCGGGCACCGGAAAATAGGCCGGTCCGGGATCCAGTTTGTCGACACCCCCGGGCTCCTGGACCGGCCGCCGGAGGAGAGGAGCCCCATCGAGCGGCAGGCCGTCTCGGCCCTCATGCACGCCGCCCGGGCGGTGCTCTTCATCCTCGACCCGAGCGAGATGTGCGGCTACCCCGTCGACCGGCAGCTCGCTCTCCTCGAGGCGGTGAGGGGGATGGTCGGGGTGCCCGTCATCGTCGCGGTGAACAAGGCGGACGTGAAGGGCATGGAAGGGTACCCGAACATGTCCACCCTCACGGGAGAGGGGGTTGAGGAGGTCCTCGAGGCCCTGCTCAGAGAGCGGGGACCCAGCCCCACGCCCCGGCCAGGGCGCAGCCGATGAGGAAGCCCGCGATGGTCCCGGCGTTCAGCGGGGGGAGCCCGGCCTGGGGCTTTCCCTGCTTCACGTAGCTGAGGAGGACGGCGAGGCCGACCAGGGATCCGGCGATGGCCCCTAGGGCGGCGGGGGAGACGACCCAGCCCGCGACCTGGATGAACACGTTGGCCGAGACGACGAGGATGGTGGGCATGATCATGTCCCCCATCCCGATGACGAAGGCCCCCCGCTCCTTTGCCTCCCCCTGCTCCCCCTTGATGGCGAGCCCCTCCTTCACGAAGGAGTAGTCCCGGCGCTTCGGGATGACGAAGAGGATGGGCGCCTTCAGGGAGAGCACCCCCTCGGCGAGGGTGATCATGTGCTTCGTCCGGTAGACCGAGATGGCGTCGTACACCGCGAGAAGGATGAGGAGGGCGAGGGCGGGGATGATCCCGACGGCGATCCCGAAGATGGAGGCCACTCCCGCCGAGAGGAGGATCCCCAGGGTATCGATGACGTACCACTCGGGGTATTTGTAGAGGACCGCCGTTGCACCGACGGAGAGGACAATCGTCGCAAGGCCGGCGAGATCGGTCTCCCCCGCGGTGGCAAGCGCGAGGGAGGCGAAGATGTAGTAGAAGGTGAAAAAGAGGGAGAGGGCGATGATGGCCGAAAGGACGCGCTTCACCCCGAACCGGATGAGGATGAGGATGAAAAGGGTGAAGACGAGGAGCATGGCGAGGAAGATGACGGTGTTCCAGATGCTCTCCGGCGGGTAGGGGAGGGCCGCGACCCCCGCGGCCTGGAGGGGCCGGGAGAGGAGGAGGGCGATTGCCTCGACGACGAGGAGCATCGCCGGCATGGCGATCAGGGGGAGGTCGTTCTTCAGGTCAAGGGGCATCCGGTCACCCATTCCCTCAGGGGTATTTTAAATAATGGGACTTCAACATTAAAAGCATGGAGATCCGAAGCTCGATTCCGGATGTCGCCCTCACCATCCTCCTCGTCATCTCCACCCTCGTCCTCGTGATGCGCCTCTGGCAGGACGTGGTCATCGCCTCTGCCGCGACCCTCATGATGCTCTCCATCGCGGGGCTCTTCCTCTTACTGGGAAGGAAGATCCAGCGCCTCGATGCGAGCGTCGTCCAGCGCGAGCGGACCATCAGGGTGAACCTCGAGGAGATCTCGTCGGGGATGGCGAAGAGGTACGACAGCACCGTTGACCAGGTCAACGGCGTCATCCAGGAACTCTCCAGGCGGATGTACCGCTGACCGCACGGCCGGCCGGTACCAGGAGGGGTGAGCGGTGGGCGTCGATATCCGTGATATCCTCATCCCGTACAAGAAGGCCGTGGGCTGGGAGACCCTCACTGGCGTGGCCGCGGTGGACGCACACAACGCCCTCTACCAGTTCCTCTCCATCATCAGGCAGCCCGACGGGACGCCCCTCATGGACTCCCGCGGCCGGGTCACCTCCCACCTCTCCGGGATCCTCTTCCGGGTGCTGAACTTCCTGGAGCTCGGCATCCGCCCGGCCTTCGTCTTCGATGGAGTCCCGCCGGAGTTCAAGGGGGCGACCATCGCCGAGCGGAAGGAGATCCGCCGGGAGGCCAGCGTGAGGTGGGAGGAGGCCCTCGCAAGGGGCGAGGTGGCCGAGGCCCGGAAGCATGCCCAGGCCTCCTCCCGGGTGGACGAGTTCGTCATCGCCTCCTCAAAGGAGCTCCTCGGTCTCCTGGGCATCCCCTGGGTAGAGGCCCCCTCCGAGGGCGAGGCCCAGGCGGCCCACATGGTGGCAAAGGGGAACGCCACCTACGCCGTCTCGCAGGACTACGACCTCCTCCTCTTCGGGGCTCCCGTGCTTGTCAGGAACCTCACCGTGAGCGGGAAACGGAAGGTGCGGGGACGGACCATCACGGTGAGCCCCGAGAAGCTCCTCCTCGCGGAGGTGCTCGACGGCCTCCATCTCACGCGGGAACAGCTCATCCAGATCGGGATCCTGGTGGGCACGGACTTCAACACGGGCGTCAGGGGGATCGGCCCCAAGAAGGCCATCCAGGTCGTGAACGAGGGGAAGTTCGGGGAGACCCTGAAGGAAAAGGTACCCGACTTCGATCCCGCGCCGGTCATGGAGTTCTTCATGAAGCCACCGGTGACGGATGACTATGCCCTCACCTGGAAGCCGGTGAATGCCGAGGGAGTCGTAACGATGTTGTGCGACGGGTATGACTTCTCCCGGGAACGGGTGGACTCGGCCCTGGAGAAGGTGCGGGTCACGGCCGGCCAGAAGACGCTGGACCGGTGGTTTTGAAGGGCTGACCTGGGATTTCTGCAAAGCGGAACAACGAGAAGTTCGGGTTATGAAAAATGAGATCAGGTTTTTTGCACCCCCGGGCCGTCCTAAGATTATCGGCATGGTACGTTCAGAAGGAATTTGCATTCAGTATTTTAGGAGTCAAGATTAATATAGAACAGATTGGGAAATATCAATTGTAAATTTGCAGGTTGGTGTATGAAATCCCCAAAGACCGTTATCGTCATCATGATGATCTTCCTTGGTATCATGGTAATCTTCTTCACCCTGTCACCCGAAAAGCCTGAGTCAGGGAAATTGAGGCTCAGTGATTATCCGCGCCTGTTCGGGGAAGACACCATCATCATCATTGGGAAGAATGCCAGTTCAGCAGAAGCGGACAGTGCGGCAACGATATC
>DATGDI010000017.1:0-7942 GCA_035310965.1 Methanomicrobiales archaeon | reverse complement strand
CCGGTTCTGATTGATCATGATTGGGGATTTCATCAATAAATATTACATCGCTGGCATTGTCCAGGGCCAGCCCTATAACATCGTGGATACCGCCACCTATGCCATCGTTCTCGTCATTTCCGTGTACCTGGTGTACCGCTGGCTCCGCCGGTCGGGGGTGGCCCTGGACGGGCCGTTCATCCTTGCCACCATCCCCTTCGTTGTCCTGGGCGGGCTCCTCCGGGTGGTGGAGGACACGGGGATGATCGGGCCGCCCGCGAAGTACCTGCTCATCACCCCCCTCATCTTCTTCGTCGTTTTCTTCATCGCAGCCGCGGCTCTCGTCCTCTCCCGGACCCTCGAGAAGCACAGGCTCGTTCCCCGGTTCCGTACCTTCTATGGCGGGATCGGCGTGGGGGCCTCGGTGGCGGTCGCCCTCCTCCTTGCCTGGTTCGGTCTCACCCGGACGACCATCGATTTCGTGGTCCTCGCGGCCATCCTCGCCATTGCGGCCGCGACCTCTCTCGCGGTCATGGCCCTCCTCCAGCTGGTCTTCAGATGGGAGTACGCCTCGGATCCCCTCTTCAGGCTCCTCGTCATCGGGCAGATGCTCGATGCCTCTGCGACGGGATATGGCATCGACTTCGGCCCCATCCCGTACCAGGAGGTCCATGTGGTCGGCTCGGCGCTGATCCGGTGGGCCGGGACCGCGTTTGCCCTCTTCCCCCTGAAGCTCGTCGTGGTCATCCCGGCCATTTACGTCCTCGAACTGTACCGGAGGGAGGGAAACCGGGAGTTCGCGAACCTCGTCCTCCTCGCGATGATCGTGGTCGGGCTCGCTCCCGGGGTGCGGGACATGGTGCGGATGGTGCTTCATGTATGATGACATGAAGCCCTCCGCCTGCCGGCAGGAGGTGCTGCATGTCTGACTCTGACCTCCCCCTCCGCACCGCGGCGGTGGTGGCCCTCGCGGCCTTCCTCCTCACGGCGGTCGCCGGGGTCGCCCTCGTCAGGCAGAGCCCCTCTACCGGGCAGCAGTTCATCCAGGTCATCAGGGACCAGGTGATGGGGAAGGTGGATGCCCGGGAGCCCGTCGCCCTCGCCATCTTCATCTTCGCGAACAACCTGCAGGCCTGCGTCCTCCTCTTCATCGGCGGGGCGACCCTCGGGATCCTCACCCTCGCCATCATCGCGAGCAACGGGGTCATCATCGGGGGGATCATGGAGATCGTCCGGGAGGAGAGGGGTCTCCTCTACGTCGCGGCGGCGGTGCTTCCCCACGGGATCTTCGAGATCCCCTCCCTCATCCTCTCCGCCTCCCTCGGGTTCATCGTCGGGAGCGCCCTCCTCGCCGAGTGGAGGGGCGGGGGGGACTCGGCCGCGACGGCGGCGGCCCACGGGCGCACCTTCCTCCTCGTGATCGTGCCCCTCGTGGCCATTGCGGCGTTTATCGAGGCATTTATCACGCCCCAGATCATACATCTGGTGACCTAGGGGTGGATCGTTGGCCGTCGAGGAGGAATCGGGACCGCTCCCCCGGAAGGGGGACTTTTCAGGCTGGTACCACGAGATCCTCTGGCGGGCGGGGATCATCGACAACCGGTACCCGGTAAAAGGCCTCTACGTCTGGTACCCCTACGGCTTCGCCTTCAGGAAACATGTGTACGGGGTCCTCCGCGAGCTGATGGACCGGGACCACCAGGAGGCCCTCTTCCCCCTGCTCATCCCCGAGCAGGAGTTCATGAAGGAGGCCGAGCACATCAAGGGCTTCGAGAACGAGGTCTACTGGGTCACCCGGGGCGGGCAGTCCCCCCTCGAGGTTCCCCTCGCCCTCCGGCCCACGAGCGAAACCGCCATCTACCCCATGTACGCCCTCTGGGTGCGGTCCCATGCAGACCTTCCCCTCAGGCTCTATCAGGTCGTGAACACCTTCCGGTACGAGACCAAGGCCACGAGGCCCCTCATCCGGGCGAGGGAGATCAGCTCCTTCAAGGAGGCCCACACCGTCCACGCGACCTGGGAGGATGCCGAGGAGCAGGCGAAGGAGGCCATCCGGCTCTACCGCGCCTTCTACGACCGGCTCTCCATCCCGGTCCTCGTCACCCGCCGCCCCGAGTGGGACAAGTTTCCCGGGGCGGACTACACCATCGCCGTCGACACCATCATGCCGGACGGGAGGACGCTCCAGATAGGTACCGTCCACCACCTCGGGGACAACTTCTCCCGCACCTTCGGGATCCGGTACGAGGACGAGCAGGGGGATCAGAGGTATGCCTTCCAGACCTGCTACGGGATCTCGGAGCGGTCCATCGCGGCGGCCATCGGTGTCCACGGGGACGACCGGGGTCTCGTCCTCCCGCCGGAGGTCGCCCCCGTCCAGGCGATCATCATCCCCATCATCGTCGGAAAGCGTAAGGACGAGGTTCTCGGGGCGGCCCGGAGTCTCGCGTCGGACCTTGCCGCCGCAGGCCTTCGGGTCCAGACAGACGAGCGGGACCTCCGGCCTGGCGCGAAGTACTACCACTGGGAGATGCGGGGCGTTCCCCTTCGGATCGAGATCGGCCCACGGGACATCGATCGAAGGGTGGTGACCCTCGTCACGCGGCTCGGGGAGAAGTCCGAGGCCGCCCGGGAAACCGTGGCATCCTCCGTCGCAGGGGTCCTCTCGGGGCTAGCGGGGGCCCTCCTTGCGAGGGCCGTGTCGGAGATGCGGAACCGGATTTCCGCTCCCCTCACCCTCGAGGAGGCGCCGGCCGCGGTCGGGAAGGGGGTGGCCGTTGTCTCCTGGTGCCGGGCGAGGGAATGCGCCGAGGTCCTCGAGGGGAAGACCGGCGGGAGCATCCTCGGGACGGACATCGGGGGCAACCAGCTCCCGGAGATATCGAAGAACTGCATCGTGTGCGGGAAGGAGGGGACGCCCACCCTCCTCGCCCGCACCTTCTGAAATCAGCAGGACGGGCAGATATAAGAAGTATTTTCGGCGGTGCGGCCCAGGTCGCCCGTCACGAGTTTTCTCCCTCCGGCGAAGAAGAGCCTCCCGCAGCGGCCGCAGCGCTTGGGAAGGATCCTCTCGAGCATGGAGAGGGGGATCTCGACGGAGAAAGGGGTCCCCTCGGGGTAGGAGGGGCCGTTGGCGCCCGGGTCATCGAACCGGGAGATGAGGTGGAGGGTCTGGAGCGGGCTCGCCCCCATGGCCTCGAATTTCCGGAAGAGGAAGTACTGGTACACGAGCCAGGTAAGGTCGGACCGGTCCAGGAGCTCCTCGAAGCCCTCGCACGGCTCCTCGCTCCCGTCCAGCTCGCAGCCGCAGAGCGGGCACCGCCCGCCCACGAGCTCCTCCATGAAGACATCCTCCTGGCAGCCGGGACAGGTGATGTGACGCGCATTGATCCGTGGTGCCAAAGATATACCCCCTGCTCGGGCGGATGCGGGGGTTACCCTCCCCGCCTTCGCTACAAACCGTATGATCTTCTCGGGAGATAAGCATTCTTTCTCCGGTAAGAAAGTGATTGAAAACCTTTGTGGACGGACGTCGGTCACCTCAGGGAGGTGACCTGATGGCCGTCGGGCACGGCAGGACCGTGAACGCGAGGACGTCGGTCACCTCAGGGAGGTGACCTGATGGCCGTCGGGCATCCCGCAGAGACGACCTGATGGCCGTCGGGCATGGTACATTACCATGCCCGGACGCCCGTCGGAAAAGGGCCGGGCGATGGGTCACCGGTTCCCGGAGGATGCGGTCTGATCCAGGGGAAAGATCACCTGGAAAACCTGATCGATCCGGTGAAGGGTGGTGAGGGCTGCCGCCGCTTCTTCCGGGGCGAGGGTGCCCCGCCTGCGACGGGCCGCGAGCTCTTGGAGGGATCCGGCGATGCCATCGACTGCCCCCTTCACGTCCAGGTCGTCGTCCATCCGCTCCCTGAACCGTTCTTCCAGGTCCGGAGAAGCGGGCTTTCCCGCCGGCCCCGTTTCAGTCGGATTTCCTGCGCCCGCAGCTACCTGTCCGGCGAGAGTCCTGAGCTCCCTGAGTACCTCCTGCGCCATCTCGAGGTTCTCCCGGGTCATGTTCATCCGGTCGCGGTAGTGCCCGTAGATGAGGAAGAAGCGGACCTCCTCGGGGGTGCACCCGTCCGAGGTAAGGTCAGAGAGGTAGACGATGTTCCCGCGGCTCTTCGACATCTTTTTCCCGCCGATAAGGAGGTGCTCGCCGTGCATCCAGTAGCGGGCGTACTCCCTCCCGGTGAAGGACTCGGCCACGGCGAGGTTGTAGTCATGGTGCCGCCAGAGGTTGTCGATGCCGCCGGCATGGATGTCGAGGGAGGGCCCGAGGAGGGGGATGGCCATCGCCGGGTCCTGGACGTTCCAGGACGGTCTCCCCCTGCCGATCCTCGTGTCCCAGACGGCGGTCTCCCCCCTTCGGGCCCCGTGCCAGAGGATGAAGTCGCCGTAGTTCCACTGCACGCCGGGATAGGTGTCCTTCCGGAACCTCCGCCTCGTCCGGGGCCACCGGGTCATGTCCAGGCGGAAAAGTTTCCCGAACCTTGGGAACTTCAGGGGATCGAAGAAGATGTCGGGGCCGAACCGGTAGGCGACTCCCTTCCTGAGGAGCCGTTCGATGATCTCCACCGTGTGTTCGACCGTTGTGGAGGACCGGGGGTTCCAGGTCGGGGGCTTCACCCGGAGGAGCCGGGCCTCGGCGAGGAACTCCCCGGCCACCCGGTCGGTGAGTTCAGAGAGGGTCACCCCCTCCTTCTCGGCCTGGGCGATGGCCTTGTCCTCGACGTCCGTGAAGGGGAGGACCCGCTCAACCCGGTACCCAAGGTATTCCAGGTACCGCTCGAGGACGTCTTCGTACAGGAAGGTGCGGTAGTTCCCGAGGTGGGGGCGCTGGTAGATGGAGGGCCCGCAGCTGAAGAACTTCACGACCGGGGGGAACCTCGGGAGGAAGAGCTCCCTCCTCCGGGCCATGGTGTTGTAGACTCGGAGCATGCCTCTCCGGATTACCCGATCTCCACGGCGCAGCCGCACTCCTTTGCCGCCTTTTCGACAGCCGCCGCAACCTGCCATGCAACCTTCCGGTTCAGGGGGCCCGGGAGGACCCTCGCCCGGGTCGGCTCCCTCACCATCCCGGCGAGGGCGTGGGCCGCTGCGAGCTTCATGTCGTCGGTGATCCGCGAGGCCCGGGCGTCGAGGGCCCCCCGGAAGATGCCGGGGAAGGCGAGCACGTTGTTGATCTGGTTCGGGAAGTCGCTCCTCCCGGTCCCGACCACCACCGCCCCCGCCTTCCTCGCGACGTCGGGCATGACCTCGGGGACCGGGTTCGCCATGGCAAAGACCACGGCGCCGGGGTTCATGGATCGGATCATCTTCCCGGTCACGATACGGGGGGCCGAGACCCCGATGAAGACATCCGCCCCCTTCATGGCATCGGCGAGGGTCCCGGTCCGGCCCTCGCGGTTCGTTTCGTGGGCGATGATGTACTTGTACTTGTTCTTCAGGAGATCGGGCCGGTCCCGGTGGATGATCCCCATCCGGTCGCAGATGATCATGTCCCCGACGGGCAGGCAGGCTTTCCGGTCATAGCCCAGGCACTTCAGGAGCCGGAAGGTCGCGAAGCCGGCGGCCCCCGCCCCGCTCATGGCGATGGTGATGTCCGAGAGGCTCTTCCCCGTGACCCGGCAGGCGTTCAGGAAGGCGGCGAGGATCACGACGGCGGTCCCGTGCTGGTCGTCGTGCATCACCGGGATGCCGATGTCCTGGAGGGCCTCCTCGACCTCGAAGCACTTGGGGGCGGCGATATCCTCCAGGTTGATCCCGCCGAAGACAGGGGCGATGTTCTTCACGTCCTCGATGAAGTCGGTGTGATACCCCTCGAAGCAGATGGGGAAGGCGTCGATCCCGGCGAAGTCCTTGAAGAGGAGGGCCTTTCCCTCCATGACCGGGATGGCCGCGTAGCCCCCGATGTTCCCGAGGCCGAGGACCGCGGAGCCGTCGGAGACGATGGCGACGGTGTTCGCCTTGATGGTGTAGATCCAGGCCCGGTTCCGGTTTTTCTGGATCTCGCGGCAGACCTGGGCGACCCCGGGGGTGTACGCCCGGGAGAGGTCCCTCCTCGTCCGGACCGGGACCTTCCCCCGCACCTCGAGCTTCCCCCGCATCCTCCGGTGGAGCTCCAGCGATTCACGGTAGATACTCTCCATTCAGATCGCCCGCCCCGCCCGGGGACCCGGGACCGGCCTCACACGTATGCCCTTCATCCCTGCCTCGCCAATCTTTTCCTGAGCTTGCATCACCGCTCCATAATACCTTGCCCCTCAACTCCTGCGAAGGAACGGTGTCCTTATATACCGGTGGGCGGATCGTAAAATCTGCGAGGTACGACGATGGCCAGGTGGCTCTGCCAGGTGTGCGGTTACATCTACGACGAAGAGGCGGGAGAGAAGATGACCAATACCCCGCCGGGGACCCGGTTCGAGGACCTTCCGGCCGACTGGAAGTGCCCGATCTGCGGCTCGGGGAAGGAGGTCTTTGTGAAGACCGGGGAGGGGGCGCCCGCCGGCCAGGCCACCACGGTCTCAGACATGATCATGGGGAACCTGGCGGCATGGGGGGTTTCCCTCGTGTTCGGGATCCCGGGCACCTCCTCCCTCGGCCTCGTGGATGCGGTGCGCAGGAGGACCGACATGCGGTACATCGCGGTCAGGCACGAGGAGAATGCCGCCTTTGCCGCCTCGGCGTACAACAAGCTCACCGGTGGGATCGCCGCCTGTCTCACCATCGCGGGCCCGGGGGCGACGAACCTTGCCACCGGCCTCTACGACGCAAAGGAGGACAGCGCCTCGGTTATCTCCCTGAACGGGCAGGTGGAGATGCAGTACACCGGACCGGGCGGGTTCCAGGAGATCGACCAGGACGCCTTCTTCCGGCCGGTCACCATCTTCAACAACACCATCGCCGATCCCAAGATGGCCGTGGCCATCCTCGAGAAGGCTCTCCGGTCCGCGGTGCTCGGCCGGGGTGTCTCCCAGGTCTCGGTCCCGAACGACGTGCAGAAGGAGCCCCTCGCTGCGGGCTTCTGCAAGCGGGAGAGCTGCATCCCGGACCAGGACATCGTCCCCGAAGCGGGGGAGATGCGACGGGCCGCAGACCTCGTGGCCCGGGGGGGAAACCCCGTCATCCTCGCCGGGTGGGGGGCCTTCCCCTACGGCGATCTCGTGGTTGCCCTCGCCGAAAGGATCAGGGCCCCCCTCATCACCACCTTCCGGGCAAAGGGGATCGTTCCCGACGACAATCCCTGGTTCGTCTCGGTCCTCGGGACCGTCGGGATGCCCGAGGCCCGGGTCCTCGCCCAGGAGGCCGACCCCCTCATCTGCCTGGGGGTCGGGTTCTCGAAGATGACCAACGTCCCCCTGGACCGGCCCATGATCCAGCTGGACATCGACCCCCAGAAGCTCGGCAAGGGCCCCTCGTCGGTAAGTCTCTGGGGCAACTGCCACTCCGTCCTCCCGAAATGGATCGAGATGGTCGCGCCGAGGGAGGACCCGGCGGCGGGTGCGAGGATCGCGGCCCTGAAGGAGGCGATCCGGAAACGGCTCGATGCCGAGGCCGATGCGAAGGCCATCCCGGTCCGCCCCCCCTTTATCATGAAGGTGCTCTCGGACACCGTCCCCGACGATGCCGTCATCTCCATCGACATCGGGGAGAACGGGTGGTGGTTCGGCAGGAACTTCCGGATGAAGCGGCAGCGCTTCGTGATGTCCGGCTACCTCGCCTCCATGGGCTTCGGCCTCCCCGGCGCCATCGCGGCGAAGCTCGCCCACCCGGAGAAGAAGGTCTTCTGTATCACCGGCGACGGCGGTTTCGCCATGGCCATGGCCGAGCTCGTGACCGCCGTGAAGTATCACCTCCCTATGGTGGTCGTCGTCCTGAACAACCGGGAGCTCGGGATGATCCGCGTCGAACA
>DATGDI010000016.1:0-13263 GCA_035310965.1 Methanomicrobiales archaeon | reverse complement strand
GGGAGAAAGGCCGATGCAGCGGCCTTCTTCCGGAAGGCGAGGGCCATCGATCCCGGTAACCCCCGTGTGAAGGCCCTCGAAGACGTCTGCGCGAAGAAAACGTAAAATTCTGCTTTCCGGCGTGAGCCCGGGGCCGTTATGCCGGGTAAGTGAATCGGGGCTCCCAGACACGCCTATCCTCATGAGGGGGACGCCCCAGCGGCGGGGGCGAGCGAAGCGAGCTCACGACTTCGTCGCTCGAGGTCGGTTTCTTACGAAACCTCTCTTCCCCCAGGAGCGTCTACATTCTTGAACCGGACTCGACAGCCCCGTCACTCCTCCAGAAGAGCCACGAGGGACCCTTCAGGGGCACCGACGCTCTCGGCGATGGTCGGGCACTTCACCGCCATCAGGTAGCCGACCGGGGGAAGGTCCCGGTACTCGGTGAGGGCCTCGTAGTTGGCCATCCCCTTCGCGATGACGAGGGTAGAGCGGCCCAGGGCCTCCGCAAGATCGGGGGGGATCTTCCCGAGGTCGACGCCGATGTCCCCGCTCCCGGTGGTCGTCACCCGGGCCACCCGGGGGAGTCCCGCCTGCTCCGCCTCCCTGATGGTCGCGTCGTTCAGGATGGGTGCCCCCTTCACGGCCACCGTGACCCGGGAGCCCCTCCCCGCGAGGTACCCGACGAAGAGCCGGTCGAAGAGGATCTCCCCGGCGTTGTCGGTGAAGTACACGACCTCCCCCGCGATCTCCTCCATCCTCCCCGTCTCGTCGATAAGGAACCCCTTCCTGAACTCCTCCCGGAAAAACGCCTCGAAATCGGCGGTGACCCGGTGCGAGGAGACACCGTAGTCGAAGGTATTCGCGATGGCACATGCGAGGGCATGGTCCCGGAATGAGGTAAGGAACCCCCTCACGGCCCGGCATCCACGGGCTGCCTCTCTGGTGCTTTCCTCCTTGATCCGGCGGTACGGATCCGGGTCGCCGAGGAGCTCGTACGCACGCCGGTGGGCAGCAGAGGCCACGAGAGGTGCGGGCCGGGGGATCCCGCGGAATCCCCCGAGGAGGGCTTGGCACTCGGAGAGAACGTGGGCGATCCTCCCCTCGTCGGTGGTGGAGAGCCGGCACTCGTAGGAGATCCGCGAGAGGAGGCAGTCGTAGCACCGGTCATGGATCTTCATCGGAACACCGTGGGAAAAGATGGAATGAGATGGGGCCACTGCGATTTGAACGCAGGTCAGAAGACCCCCAGTCTCCTAGGATAACCAGGCTACCCTATGGCCCCTCCACTTTCATGGGACCCGATCCCTTATGTACCTTCTCTTTGTCGAGGATAATCAGATCTTCAGCCGCTTGAAGGCCTTCACCCATCAGTGAAAACCTCCTCCCGACCCGGTTCCCGTGGATCAGATCTTCAGCCGCTTGAAGGCCTCGACGTTCCGGGTGAGGGCCTCGAGCTCGATGTCCGAGAGGTCGACTCTGGAGGAGCCCTGCTCCATCTCGAACTGGAGCTGGCGCATCCGGACCCTCATCAGGTACATGAAGAAGACCTGGAACAGGATGAGGACGCCGAGGATGAAGATGATCACGGCGTACAGCTCTTCGGTGGTCATTTTGCCCCCTTGAAAAGAATTTTCACGAACCGGCTGACGAACCCGTCGGTGGCTGCCTCCACGCTCTCCTCCGGCGCGATCCCGGCGATGGTGGAGGCTATCTTCCGGAAGGCGCGAGACGCCTCGCTCCCCGGGAATTTCATGACGACCGGGGTTTTGTATACCGCCGCGACCCGCACGTTCGGGTCCTCGGGGATGATCCCGATGAGTTTCACGCCGAGGGTCTTCTCGAGCTTGCTCTGGATGAGCTCGGTGTGCTCGGAGCCGGCCCGGTTCAGGATGGCGCAGGCGACATGCCCCCCGACCACCTCGGTGAGCACCTTGGTCTTCAGGGCATCCACGATGGAGGAGACCTCGGGGTTCACCACGAGGATGACCTCGTCGGCGATGGCGAGGGGGATCACCCCGTCCCGGCTGATCCCGGCCGGGGCGTCGATGAGGAGGTAGTCGCACCGGTTCACGAGCTCCTTCATGATGTCCCGGAACCGGTCGGGGTTTGCGAGCTGGAAACCCTGGAGGGAGATGCCGCTCGGGAGGACCTTCACGCCGCTTGGACCGTCGTAGATGGCCTCCTCGAGCTTCGCCTTCCCGGCGAGGACCTCGTGGATGGTGATGGGGGCATCCTCGAGGCCGAGGAGGAGGCCGATGTTCGCCATCCCGATGTCCGCATCCATGATGAAGGTCTCGAGGCCCAGCTTGGCGAGGGAGGTCCCCAGGTTGATGGTGCAGGTGGTCTTTCCGGTTCCCCCCTTACCGGATGCGATGGTGTAAGCCCGGATCATTCAGCCTCTGTACAGTTGCATTGGCCGGAAATTCATATAACGTTTCCCAGTCCCCATCAGAGCCACCATTCGAGAATTTTCCGGGCATCCTCCCCGATATCCCGGATCTGATCCGGGCCGGGCGCCAGGTCGCTCCTCGCGATGGCGAGCATCGCCTCCCCCCGGTGGGAGACTTCGAGGAAAAACACCCCCGGCGAATCGGGCCTCCTCTTCCGCCGGTAGAGGTCCGAGAACCGGGCCGCGTCCTCCGAGGATCCCGGGGAGAGGGACACCACGACGAGGCCGTCCAGCGTGGAGATGATGAAATCGGAGAGGGCATACTTCTTGCAGAGACGCCGGATGCTCTCCTGGATATCCGGACTGTCCCCAAGGATCTCCGTGCCGGGGGCCGGTGGCGCCGCCACGCCCACCGGTACCGGGGAGGCGGGTACCATCGCCTCTTCCGCCGGCGGGACGGTGGCCGGAACACCCTCTCCCGCACCGGTGGGGGAGGGTACCGCCCCTGCACGGGCCCCGGCGAGGCTTTCCGCCATCCTCTTCACGTACCAGAGGAGCAGTCCCACGAAGATAACCTGGACGATGCAGGTGATGCTGAGGATGATGAGAAGCATCCCCGCCAGGCTCTCGAACTCGGCCGTCATGACAGGTCCCCTCATTCCTCCTTCTCGGTCATGAGATGGCCGAGGTGCAGTTTCTTCACGATCCCCTTCGCGTTCTTCCGGATTTTCGTCGCGATATGCTCCACGTCCACGTCATCCAGGGAGGACATCTCCATGTGGAGGAGGGCGAGCTCGTCGTATCCCCCCGGAGGAGGCGCCTCCTCCCCGGCCTGGTCCGCCGCCATGGCGATGGCCTGCGTCATGTCCACCTTCGTCCAGGCCGGCGGGGACTCGGGAACCTCCGCGATGACGGGGGATTCCCTGGCGGGAACCTTCTTGGTGGCCGGGGGAATTTCGGGCTCCTCGGGAGGGGCGGGGACCGGCGCCCGCCGGGCGGGTTCCGCCGGGGGGGCCTTCCTCGCCACTGGCTCCGGGGCCGCCCGGGGATGGGCCGTTTCCCTCACCCTCTCCCGGGGGGTCCTCAGCGGCCGGAGAACGGCCTGGGGGGTGAGGAGCCATGCATCGTTGAACTCGAGGGCGAGCTTCATCTCGGGCTCGGAGAAGTCCGAGAGGATGGCATCGATGATGGTCTCCCCGAGGGCGAGGATCTCCTCCCAGGCCATGTCCCCCCTGAGCGGGCCGTACTCGGCGAGGGTGTACTTCCCCTTCTGGATGACCAGGGTGATGGCCTCCCTTTTCCAGGAGATGCTGATGGTTCCGGTGTACCGGACCTCAGCGAGCTCCTGGATGAGGGAATTCAGCCCCACTCCCTTGATAACGGAACGGAATTTCCCCCGGGGAAGCTGCATGGTAAATAGCTGGTGTGTGAACTTAAATAATGTTTCTTGTTCCTGCCCCTCGTTGTCAATCCCTTTTTTTAACTTTGGAGCCAGATCAGGGGGAGTTCTGGAGATATCTCCCCTTTTCCCCGCCACCGGGCCGGCGCAGCCCCACCGCCGGGGCACCGGGCTAGTGCGTTCCGGGTATCTTAATCATTTCGGAAAATGAAGATGAGGTGTACGGGTGGTCAATAGGGAAATTATGGCAGGGAAGGGGGGAAACAAATAAGTTTATTACCGAACGGAACAGTGATCATCTATTAAGGGAACGAAACGGCCCCATCCGGCAACCGGAGGGTGTCCGGGTGGAATCCCGGTGGGTATCAACGGAATGCACATGACTCCGGAAAATGTGGGAATGACTGTTTTTACGAGCCCTCGCGAGGCCCCGCCATCGGGGATCCGGGAAGGGGAGGCCTGACATGTACACCATCCTCGTCGTCGACGACAGCCCCTTCATCGTCGACGTCTTTGTGACCATGCTCGAGCGGGGAGGCTACCGGGCCGTCGCCGCGTACAGCGGTCTCGAGTGCCTGGACATCCTGAAGAACATCAAGCCCGATCTCATCCTCCTCGACATCATGATGGAACCCATCGACGGATGGGAGACCCTCGAGCAGATCAAGAGGAACCCGGAGACGAAGGAGATCCCGGTGCTCATGCTCACCGCAAAGCAGCTCTCTCCCGAGGAAGCCCAGACCTACGGGATGTACATCGAGGACTATGTCCTCAAGCCCATCACCCACCGGGAGCTCTACGACACCATCGAGCATGTCCTCAAGAGGAGGAACACCATCAAGCTCGATGTCGAGGAGGCGAAGAAGGCGGGCTTCGACCAGGGGATCATCGACGAATACTCGCGCCTCGCAAAGAGCGTGGACGTGAACAACCGGCTCCTCAAGATCCTCGAGACGACGTATAATATCTACGATTCGAACCAGCAGGTCTCCTCCAAGATCTCCCAGGCCATGAAGAGCATGTCCGAGAGCATCAAGAACCAGGAGGGCCGGCTCACCCAGATCCGGACCGAGCTGGACCGGGTCCTCAACGAGAAATAAATTCCCTTTCCGTTCCCGGACCTTCAGCAGGGCTTTTCTTCCTGGAGCTCCTCCTTCCCCACGAGGACCACCGCGGCCGTGAGGACCGCGATGACCGCGACCGTTACCAGGATGTCGGTGGGGTTGATGGTCTCGACGCCCAGGACGAGGACGCGCCGGACCATGGCCGTGAGGCCGGCGACGAGGATGGGGCGGACGAGAACCTTGCTCGTCTTGAAGTAGGCGGTAATGGTCTCCAGGATCTCGACGATGATGATGGTGAGGAGGATGGCGTGGAGGATGGAGAGGAGGCTCGTGGTGAGGTCCCCCGGTCCGAGGAGGGCGAGGAAGGCGTAGGCCGCCACCACGAAGGAGACCAGGGCAAGGACCGAGAGGATCACCGCGGTGATAAAGTAGATGACCTTGGTGATCAGGGAGATGATTCCCGTCATGTTCCGAATGGTGTCGTCGATTTCCATCTTGCTCCCGGTCCGGGCAGGCCGGATCGATCCCCTGAATATCCTTCTGGATATTGCGATCCGATTCTATAAAATAAGTATCGATTCCCCGCGGACCATCGCGGTCTCTGCCCCTCCCGGCCCGCACCCAAACCGGTGGCATCCCGCGGACGGGGGGCCGGATACACCCTCGGGGAAGAACGTTTATATAGTTTCCTCGCGTTGTAATAATGCCAAAAGGGGCGAGGGTGCGGGGGCTCGTAGCTCAGCTAGGTAGAGCGCCTGGCTTTTAACCAGGTGGCCGGGGGTTCAAATCCCCCCGAGCCCGCTCCACAGAGGAGACATCTGTGGATGAGAGCGGTGATGGATCTGATTAACCTCTATCTTGTTTCGGGGACGGGGAAATTCAACTTTCCTGGGAGGGTTGCTTGACCACATTCAATGTGCTTGAGCATGTGATGGTCCCGGACCATCGCATCATGGAGGAGGGGGAGATCAAGTCCCTCCTCTCGACGTATCATCTCACGCTGGAACAGCTGCCGAAGATCTACCACGACGACCCGGCCGTGAAGGCCGTCAAGGCCAAGGCAGGGGACGTCATCCGGATCGTTCGCGAGAGCCAGACGGCGGGAAGGGCCGAGTCCTACCGCCTCGTCATACGAAGGCCGAAGAAGTAAGGGGGCCTGGTACTTCTGATCGAAAGGGGTGTTCTCTCCAGAGTCTATTTCTCGAAGGAGCATGTATCGCGCCACCAGCTCGACTCCTTCAACAATTTTCTCGAGCATAATCTCCAGAAGGTGGTAAATGAACAGAAGATCATCCAGACCGACATCGATTCCCGGGGGAAGAGCCGGGTGCCGGTCTGGGTGGAACTCGGGACCATTACCGTTGAAAAACCGGTGGTGCGGGAGGCCGACGGGTCGCAGGGGAGCCTCTTTCCCAGCGAGGCGAGGCTGCGGAACCTCACCTATGCCGCCCCCATCTACCTCACCATGACCCTCATGCACGGGGACACGAGGCAGGACCCGGTGGTCGCGAACATCGGGCAGCTCCCGGTCATGGTGGGGTCCCGGAAGTGCAACCTCTTCGGGCAATCCGACCAGGAAAGGGTCGCCCACGGCGAGGATCCCCTCGACCCGGGCGGCTACTTCATCATCAACGGGACCGAGCGGGTCCTCATGACCCTCGAGGACCTCGCCTCGAACAAGATCATGACCGAGTTCACCGAGCGGTACAACGAGAGGATCTACGTGGCCAAGGTCTTCTCCCAGTTCCGGGGGTACCGGGCCCTCGTCGTGGTCGAGCGGAACCGGAAGAACCTCCTCGAGGTGTCCTTCCCCTCGGTCGCCGGCCACCTCAGGTTCGTGGACCTCATGAAGGCCCTCGGCCTCGCCTCGGACCACGACATCGTGGAGGCCGTTTCGACCGACGAGGAGATCCTCACCTTCATGATGCAGAACCTCGAGGAGAGCGAGTGCGACTCGGTGGAGAGCGGGATCATGTACGTGGGCAAGAAGCTCGCCCCGAACCAGACCCGGGACTACCAGAAGAAGCGGGCCGAGTTCGTCCTCGACAACTACCTCCTCCCCCACCTGAACTACCTCATGCCCGCGAACCTGAAGGAAGGAGACCCCGGGTACCGGGCCGCGGTAGACGGTGTCCGGCTGGCAAAGGCGCACTTCCTCGGCCGGATGGCCGAGTCCTGCTTCGATCTCGTGCTCAACCGCCGGCGGATCGATGACAAGGACCACTACGCGAACAAGCGTCTCAAGCTCGCGGGTGACCTGATGGAGGACCTCTTCCGGATCTCCCTGAACCGGCTCACGAGAGATATCAAGTACCAGCTCGAGCGGGCCTCCATGCGGCACCGGGACCTCTCCATCGCGACGGCGGTCCGGGCCGATGTCCTCACCGAGCGGCTCCTCCATCCCCTTGCCACGGGCAACTGGGTCGGCGGGAGGACGGGGGTTTCCCAGCTTCTGGACCGGGTGGACCACATGTCGGTCCTCTCGCACCTGAGAAGGGTCATCTCCCCGCTCTCCCGGTCCCAGCCCCACTTCGAGGCCCGGGACCTGCACCCGACCCAGTGGGGCCGGATCTGTCCGTCCGAGACCCCCGAGGGGCCGAACTGCGGCCTCGTGAAGAACTTCGCCCAGATGGTCGAGATCAGCCGGGGTGTGGACGACGACTCCGAGGTCCCGAGGCTCCTCTACGGCCTCGGTGTCGAGCAGATCCGGAGGGAGACGGCATGAAGAAGTCCCGGGTCTTTGTGGACGGGGCCCTCATCGGCCTTGTCGAGAACCCGAAGGAGCATGTCGAGACCCTCCGGAAGATGCGCCGGAAGGGCGAGATCTCCACCGAGATCAACATCTCCTTCAAGGAGTACAACGGGGACGTCATCATCCACACCGACCGGGGACGGGCGAGGAGGCCCCTCATCGTCCTCGAGAACGGGAAGCCCCTCATCACCCCGGAGGACATCGCGAAGCTCTCGGACGGGCTCGTCCCCTTCGACGACCTCGTGAAGCGGGGCCTCGTGGAGTTCATCGATGCCGAGGAGGAGGAGGACCTCTTCATCGCCATCCACGAGAAGGATATCACCCCCGAGCACACCCATCTCGAGATCGACCCGTCGCTCATCCTGGGCATCGCGGCCGCCCATGTCCCCTTCCCCGAGCACAACGCGAGCCCCCGGGTCACCATGGGGGCGGGGATGGTGAAGCAGGCCCTCGGCTTCGGCGCGGCGAACATGAAGCTCCGGCCTGATACCCGGGGGCACCTCCTCCACTACGCGGAGCGCCCCATCGTCCACACGAGCACCTCGGAGTCCATCGGTTCCGACGACCGGCCTGCGGGACAGAACTTCGTCGTTGCCATCCTCTCGTACGAGGGGTACAACATCGAGGACGCCCTCATCTTCAACAAGGCCGCCATCGACCGGGGCCTCGGCCGGTCCCACTTCTTCCGGACCTACGAGGGCGAGGAGCGCCGGTACCCCGGCGGCCAGGTGGACAAGATCCAGATCCCGGACGAGGAGGTGACGGGCGCCCACGGGGCGGAGTTCTACCAGCACCTGGACGCCGACGGGATCATCAACCCCGAGACGGTGGTCTTCGAGAAGGACGTCCTCATCGGGAAGACCTCTCCCCCGAGGTTCCTGGAGGAGCCCTCCGGTGAACTCATCGCCGTGGAGAAGCGGCGGGACACCTCGGTCACCATGCGGTCCAACGAGCGGGGGATCATCGACACGGTCATCATCACCGAGGGGGAGAACAGCGCCCGGCTCGTGAAGGTGCGGACCCGGGACCTCCGGGTGCCCGAGGTCGGGGACAAGTTCGCCTCCCGGCACGGGCAGAAGGGGGTCATCGGCCTCATCGCCCCGGCGGAGGACATGCCCTTCACCGAGAGCGGGATCACCCCGGACATCGTCATCAACCCCCACGCCATCCCGAGCCGGATGACCATCGGCCACATGCTCGAGATGCTCGGCGGGAAGGTGGGGTCCATGGAGGGGCGGCGGATCAACGCCACCGCGTTCTCCGGCGAGTCCGAGGTCGATCTCCGGGCATCCCTGAAGAAGCTCGGGTTCGCCCACAACGGCCGCGAGGTGATGTACGACGGGATCACCGGGAGGGCCTTTGCCACCGATATCTACGTCGGGATCATCTACTACCAGAAGCTCTACCACATGGTCTCCTCGAAGATGCACGCCCGGTCCCGGGGCCCGGTCCAGGTCCTCACCCGCCAGCCCACCGAGGGGCGTGCGAGGGAGGGCGGCCTCCGGTTCGGGGAGATGGAGCGCGACGTGATGATCGGCCACGGGGCGGCGATGGCCCTCAAGGAGCGTCTCCTCGACGAGTCAGACAAGGTCACCCAGTACGTCTGCGCCCACTGCGGGATGATCGCGATGCTCGACCGCAAGCAGAACACCACCCGGTGCCTCGCCTGCGGCGGGGAGACCGACATCTACCCCGTTGAGATGAGTTATGCCTTCAAGCTCCTCCTGGACGAGATGAAGTCCATGGGGATCGCGCCACGGCTGAAACTGCAGGACATGGTGTAGGAGGTGCGACGATGCCGAGTCCAAAACGCATAGGACAGATCGAGTTCGGTCTTCTCTCGCCAAAGGAGATCCGGAAGATGAGTGTCCGCAAGATCATCTGGGCGGACACCTACGACGAGGACGGGTACCCGTACCCCCAGGGGCTCATGGACCTCGCCCTCGGGGTCATCGACCCCGGCCTCCGGTGCAAGACCTGCGACCAGAAGGCCTCGGACTGCCCGGGCCACTTCGGCCACATCGAGCTCGCAAAGCCGGTCATCCACGTGGGGTACACGAGGCTCATCCGGAAGCTCCTCCGGGTCACCTGCCGGGCCTGCAGCCGTCTCCTCCTCGAGCCGGTCGAGATCGAGAAGGTCCTTTCCTCCGACGAGGAGTCCCCGGGGGCGGACATCCTCAAGGAGAAGGACATCAAGAAGGAGCGGGCCTGCCCCCACTGCGGCGAGCAGCAGCTCAAGATCAACTTCGAGAAACCCACGACCTTCTCCGAGATCTGGACCGAGGACGGCAAAAGGATGGAGCACAAGCTCACCCCCGCCGACGTCCGGGCACGGCTCGAGAAGATCCCGGACGAGGACCTCCGGCTCCTCGGGATCAACCCCGACGTCGCGAGGCCGGAGTGGACCATCCTCACGGTGCTCCCGGTTCCGCCGGTCACCATGCGCCCCTCCATCATTCTCGAGAACGGCCAGCGGTCCGAGGATGACCTCACCCACAAGCTCGTGGATATCATCCGGATCAACCAGCGCTTCAAGGAGAACCAGGACGCCGGTGCCCCGCACCTCATCATCGAGGATCTCTGGGAGCTCCTCCAGTACCATGTCACCACGTACCTGGACAACGAGGTTGCAGGCTGTCCTCCTGCCCGTCACCGGAGCGGGAGGCCCTTAAAGACCCTCTCCCAGCGGCTCAAGGGGAAGGACGGCCGTTTCCGGGGTTCCCTCTCGGGGAAGCGGGTGAACTTTTCGGCCCGTACCGTGATCTCGCCCGACCCGAACATCAAGGTCACCGAGGTCGGGGTGCCCCTCGCCGTTGCCAAGGAGATGACCGTACCGGTCAGGGTGACCCCCTTCAACAAGGACGAGATGAGGGAGTTCATCATGCGGGGGCCCGTCCGCCCGGACGTCCATGCACCCGTAGGGGCGAACTATGTCATCCGGCCGGACAATCGCCGGCTCCGGCTGTCTGATGCGAACCTGGAGACGGTGGTCGCGATGGTCGAACCAGGGTGGACCGTGGAGCGGCAGATCCGGGACGGGGATATCGTCCTCTTCAACCGGCAGCCCTCCCTCCACCGGATGTCCATCATGGCTCACCGGGTGAGGGTGATGGAGGGGAAGACCTTCCGGCTCAACCCCGCCGTCTGCCCGCCCTACAACGCCGACTTTGACGGGGACGAGATGAACCTCCACGTGCCCCAGACCGAGGAGGCCAAGGCCGAGGCCCACATCCTTCTCGCCGTGGAGGAGAATATCCTCTCGCCCCGGTTCGGGGGGCCCATCATCGGCGGGATCCACGACCATGTCTCGGGGATCTTCATGCTCACCCACGGGCTCCGGCACTACACGAAGGACCAGGTCATCTACCTCCTGAAGCATTACGCCCTCGAGCGGATGCCCGAGCCGGAGAAGGAGGAGGACGGGAGGGAGCTCTGGTCCAACAAGCAGGTCTTCTCGGCCATCCTCCCGCCCGACCTGAACATGGTCTTCAAGGCCTCCTCCTGCGCGAGCTGCGAGACCTGCAAGCGCGAGGAGTGCGAGCGGGACGCCTACGTGAAGATCTTCGACGGCAAGCTCGTCTCGGGCACCATCGACAAGAAGGCCATCGGGGCCTTCGACGGCCAGATCCTCCACCGGGTCATCCGCCAGTACGGGATGAAGAAGGCCGCCGAGTTCATCGACGAGATGACCAAGCTCGCCATCCGGGCCATCATGCTCGACGGCTTCTCCTTCGGGATCGACGACGAGGACCTCTCCCGCACCGAGCACGGTCAGATCCGGGAGGTCCTCGAGAACGCATCCACGGACGTGGAGCGGCGGATCAAGATCTTCCAGGACGGCCAGCTCGAGCCCATGCCCGGCCGGACCCTGGACGAGACCCTGGAGATGCAGATCATGCAGGTCCTCGGGAAGGCGAGAGACCGGACCGGCGAGATCGCAGGCCGGCACCTCGGGCTCGAGAACAGCGCCGTGGTCATGGCCGTCTCGGGCGCCCGGGGGTCGATGCTCAACCTCACCCAGATGGCCGGCTGCATCGGTCAGCAGTCGGTCCGTGGGGAACGGATCGTCCGGGGCTACGACGATCGCACCCTCCCCCACTTCCGGAAGGGCGACCGGGGCGCGGCGGCCCACGGCTTCATCCAGAACAGCTACAAGAGCGGCCTCTCCCCGACCGAGTTCTTCTTCCATGCCATAGGCGGGCGCGAGGGGCTCGTGGACACCGCCGTCCGGACATCGCAGAGCGGGTACCTGCAGCGGCGGATGATCAACGCCCTCCAGGACCTGAAGGTGGCCTACGACGGGACGGTGAGAACCACCGGCGGGCGGATCATCCAGTTCCGGTACGGGGAGGACGGGACCGACCCGTCCAAGTCCTCTTTCGGGAGCCCCGTGGACGTGAAGGGGATCATCGAGAGCGAGCTCAAGGAGGAGGTTAAATGAAGGAGTCCATGGAGAAGCGGATCGACGCGGCGGAGCTCCCGGACCGGACCCGGGAGGAGATGAAGAAGTTCCTCGCCGACCGGTCCTTCACCGACAAGCAGTTCACGAAGATCCTCGACCGGATCGTGAGGGAGTACCAGAACACCCGGATCGAGGCCTGCGAGGCCGTGGGCATCGTGGCCGCCCAGTCCATCGGCGAGCCGGGGACGCAGATGACCATGCGGACCTTCCACTACGCGGGGGTCGCCGAGATCAACGTCACCCTGGGCCTCCCCCGGCTCATCGAGATCATGGACGCCCGGCGGGAGCCCTCCACGCCCACCATGACCATCCACCTGAAGCCGGAGTACGCCTCCGACCGGGACAGGGCCCGGGAGGTGAGCTGGCAGGTCGAGGCCGCGCCCCTCGCCGAGTTCGGGGACATCACCATCGACATGGAGAAGATGCTCGTCCTCGTCCAGCTGAACACCGCGGTCACCGACAAGCGGAAGATCGGGGTGGACCGGATCATGGAGCTCGCCCCGAAGAAGATCAAGGAGCGGCGCCACTACCGGGACTTCGAGTGCGAGGTCGAGGAGGAGGCGGCCCGGCTCCTCTTCCTCCCCAAGGACCGGGAGAGCTACCAGAACCTGTTCCAGCTCGCCGAGCACGTGCGAAACGTCATCGTCCAGGGGATCGATGACATCGAGCGGGTGGTCGTCCGGAAGGAGGAGGGGGAGTACATCCTATATACCGAGGGCTCCAATCTTTCGGATGTGTTCGAGGTCGCGGGGGTGGATACCACCCGGACCCGGACGAACAACATCAGCGAGATCGCAGACGTCCTCGGCATCGAGGCGGCCCGGAACTCCATCATCTACGAGGCCCTCTCCACCCTCGCCGAGCAGGGTATCCTCGTCGACGTCCGGCACATCATGCTCGTCGCGGACATGATGTGCATGGACGGCGAGGTGAAGCAGATCGGGAGACACGGCATCGCCGGGGAGAAGGAGTCGGTCCTCTCAAGGGCCGCCTTCGAGGTGACGGTGAACCACCTCCTCGACGCGGCCGTGGCGAACGAGGTGGACGAACTGAACGGTGTCACTGAGAACATCATCGTCGGACAGCCCATCCAGCTGGGCACCGGCGACGTGAAACTCATCGCAAAACCCATGCACTAGGAGAATCGCACATGGATTTCAACATCTCACTGAGAAGAGCATTAAAAACCGGGAAAGTCTTCCTGGGACAGAACAG
>DATGDI010000015.1:0-1766 GCA_035310965.1 Methanomicrobiales archaeon | reverse complement strand
AGAATCTCGGCGGGTACGTAGATTTTCCCGATGTCGTGGATCGAGGCGGCCACGTAGATCGCCTCGACCGTGTCTGCGGGGAGGCCCATCTCCGTTGCGATGGCTGTGGCGAGTCTTGCCACCTCGTGCTGATGCCCTGCCGTGTAAGGGTCGCGGGTCTCGACGATCACGTCGATGGCCCGGATGACGCCTGTCATCACCTTCCTGAGTCTCTCGACATTTTCTCTCAGATCATCCTCGGCCCTCTTGAGTGGCGAGATGTCGGTCATCGTTTCGATGGCGCCGATCATCTCCCCTCTGGCGTCCCGTACGGCGGCCGAGGTGAAGTGGAGCCAGCGCGCCTCCTTGCCCGGGAAGCTGAACGGGCCCGTTGCCTCGTAGGCCTCCTCCAAAAGCTCCGAGCGCCGGTAGCGCCCGCCGTACCATCTCCGGATCTCGGCCGTCAGGTCCGCCGCCCCGTCGACCAGCAGATCGGCGACGGTAGGGCGCTTCTCGCCATAGAGGATCTTTGAGTGCTCATCGGTGTCGATGACGGCATCGCTTCGGACTCCGGTCAATTCCTCGAGCGCCTTGTTCCATCCGATGACCCGGTGCCTGCGGTCGATGACGAAGGTGGGCGCGGGCGAGCCCTCCAGAATGGCCCGCAGCCTCTCCTCGCTTCCCTTCAGGGCTGCCTCAGCGCGCTTGCGCTCGGTGATGTCCTCGTAGGTGGCGACGATGCGCTTTTCCTCGAGGTTGGCCCCGATGCGCGACGTGCTGACAAAGCAGAGGATGTCATGGCCGTCCCTGTGCCGGCAGGGGAACTCCTCGCTGAAGATCCGTTGCCGCTCCAGGACGGGGTAGAAATGCCGGCCGATCTCCTCGTACTCGTCGTCGCTGCGGTAGAGAAACCGCGTATTGCGCCCGATGATTTCTTCGGGCTTCCAGCCGAAAATGGCCTCCACGGCGCGGTTTGCAGAGATGATCTGCCGCTCCCGAAGCCCGATGACAGCCACGGGCAGGGCATCGAGGATGGAGGCCTCGAGGGTCTCCATCTCCTCGAGCCTGCGCCGGGACTCCTTCTGCTCCGAGATGTCCATGTGATTTCCGAGAACGGCGCGCTGGCCCCAGAAGGGGATCGATGCCACGGTTCCCAGGATCCACCGGGTCCGGCCGTCCCTGGTGATCGTCCGGAACTCATAGGGGCTCGTCCGCTTCCCCTTCAACATCTCGATGGCGTCCCTGCGGACCGTTTCACGGTCTTCAGGGTGGACCATGAAGAGGGCATCCTGCCCGATGAGCTCGTCGGCGCGATATCCCGTGCTTCTCTCGAACTGGGCATTGAGAAAATGGACCTTCCCCTGCACGAGCAGGTAAAGGCCCACGGGGGAGCTGTCTGCGAGGTTGCGGTACAGCTCCTCCGTCTCCCTCAACCGGGCTTCCGTTTCCCGGTGACGGGCGATCAGCCCGCGAAGTTCCTCCACCTCGGCGATGAGATCCCGCTTGGTCCGGCTTTCGTCTTTTTTCATTGTGTCCGTTCCGGGAGATTCGGCCTTGAATTTTTGAACTATTTTTCTCTCAATGAATCATGTAAACTAATTTTTGATACGTCTCAGAAGTTCACAGGGTCTCATTCTCGATGGGCCTTTCCTGCGTATACCGTTTTTGTTACCGGCCAGAATCATTCATCGGAATCAACTCAAAAACAAGGAGGACTCCATGGAAAACCCCCATTTCTATTCTTTACCAAAACTGCCGTACGGTTACAAGGAATTGGCGCCGTACAT
>DATGDI010000014.1:0-4148 GCA_035310965.1 Methanomicrobiales archaeon | reverse complement strand
CCGACGAAATAGACCGGCTCCATCTTAGCGCCCCGCATAGAGGATGGAGAAGTACGTGCTCTCCTCGGGGAGCTCCCCGCGGTACACCCGCTCACCGTCGAGGAACATCCGTTCCACGAGCACGAATTCCCGGAAGCCCTCCCGGGCGAGCCGTTCCGCCGCCTCTCTCGGCCGGCGGACCTTGAGGAGGATCCGCCCCCTCTCGCCCCTCCCGTCCGAGACCGAAAAGCCGTCCGAGAGGGTGATCCCCGCGACCGAGGCAAAGGCGGTGATGGCGGAGACGCCGGGGACCGTTTTACACGGGATCTCCGGGTGCCTCTCCCGGATCGCCCCGAGAAGCCGGGCGTACGTGGAGTAGATATTGGGGTCCCCGAGGAGGGCAAAGACCGCGACCCCGTTTACCGCCACCTTGGCGATCCTCTCCGCCGATTCCCCGATGGCCCGGCGGATCGCCGCCTCGTCGCCGGTCATGGGAAAGGCGAGCACCTCAGCGTCCCGGTAGGGTGCCACGAGTTTTTGCGCGATTCCCCCGGGAACGAAGACGGCATCTGCCTCGCGAAGGAGCCGGACCGCCCGCAGGGTGAGGAGCTCGGGATCGCCGGGGCCAAGGCCAAGGCCTATGAGCATGGTTCCGTCCCCCCGATAACGAGGTACACCGGGTTCCCGGGGACAAACATGGTGCCGCCGGCAAGGTCACGGGACCGGGCGACCTGGAGGAGGATCGCCTCCCGGAAGATGCCGAGCTCCCGCATGGCCGAGACCGCCTCCGCCAGGGTCTCGATCCGAACGCAGGAGACGGCCATTCTCGCGGCCCCACCCGAGGCAAGGGCCCGGATGACATCGGACATATGCCGGGAACCGCCGATGAAGGCCCGGTCAGGGGCGGGAAGATCCCCGAGGACCCGGGGGGCCTCTCCCTCCAGGAAGCGGATATTCACTGCTCCTGCCACGCGCGCCTGTTCCCTCGCGTACTCGACGGCCTCCGGCCGGCGGTCGATGGCATAGACTTCCCGTACGAGGGGGGAGGCAGCGAGAGTCACCCTGCCCGAACCGCACCCGATGTCGGCGAAGATATCGCCCGGCCGGAGGGCGAGCTTCCGGAGGGCCACGGCAAGGACCTCTTCGGCGGTGGAACCCGCGGTGGGCTTCATTCCACTCAAGTATAATTGCGTTAAGGTATATTTTTATTGTGTACCGGGCGCCCGCAGGGCGGCCGGTAATGGAGAAGATCGGCATCAGCCGATCTTCGACCAATTCAGAAATGAAAAGATAAACCGCGACAAGGGGGGAACCGAAGGAGCTCCGTCGTTCACCCGTAGTCCGAATCCATAGACCTTTTACCCCTGCAGGGGATATATACGAGGTATCTGGTATGGCAAGCCCCATCGCATCCATCACGCCCGGGAGCGGGCGCGCGGAGATCGCCGGCTGGGTCCACGAGGTGCGCGACCTGGGGGGCCTCACCTTCTGCCTCGTCCGGGACCGGACCGGCATCGTCCAGGTCACGGTGAACCGGAAGAAGGCGCCGGCGCCGGTGATCGAGGCACTCTCCAACCTCTCCCGGGAATCGGTGGTGCGGGTCGGGGGAACGGTGAAGGCCATCGAAAAGGCCCCCGGCGGCCGGGAGATCGTCCCCGACCGGTTCGAGATCATCGCCCCGGCCGGATCCCCCCTCCCCCTCGACGTGGTGGAGAAGGTGCCGGCCGAGCTCGACACCCGGCTCGACTCCCGGTTCCTCGACCTGCGGAGGCCCCGGGTGGCCGCGGTCTTCCTCATCCGGGCCGTCGTAATGGGGACGATCTGGGAGTTCCTCTCCTCCCGGGGGTTCGTGAACATCGCGACCCCGAAGCTCGTGGCTGCCGCGACCGAGGGGGGGACCGACCTCTTCCCGGTGGCCTACTTCGAGAAGGAGGCCTTCCTGAACCAGAGCCCCCAGCTCTACAAGCAGATGATGATGGCCGCAGGCTTCGAACGGGTCTTCGAGATCGGCCCCATCTTCCGGGCCGAGGAGCACAACACGACGAAGCACCTGAACGAGGCCACCTCCATCGACGTGGAGGCCTCCTTCTGCGATGACCGGGAGGTGATGGATCTCCTGGAGGATCTCGTCATCGCGGTCTACGAGCGGGTCAGGGCGGACTGTGCCGATCCCCTCTCCTGGATCGGGGTGGATCTGGAAATCCCCCGGAAACCTTTCCCCCGGCTCCCTTACCGGGACGCCATCGGGATCGCGGCCCGGAGGACGGGGGAGCCCCTGAAGTTCGGCGACGACTTCGGGACCACCGCCGAGAAGGCCGTGGGGGACGAGATGGGGGTCCACTACTTCATCGTGGACTGGCCCACGGCCATCAAGCCCTACTATGCCATGCCGTGCTCGGACAACCCCGAGCTCTCCCGGTCCTTTGACCTCATGCACCCCCGGATGGAGCTCGCGAGCGGCTCGCAGCGGATCCACCAGCACGACCTCCTCGTCCACCAGATCCGGTCCAAGGGGCTCTCGGCCGACTCCTTCGAGTTCTACCTCCGGCCCTTCCGGTACGGGATGCCCCCCCACGCGGGCTGGGGCCTCGGCGCAGAGCGCCTGGTCATGACCATGCTCGGGCTTCCGAACATCAGGGAGGCGGTGATCTTCCCCCGGGACCGCCACCGGCTCGTGCCATGATCCTCATCCACAAGGTCCTCCCGACCACGGTCGTTGGCAGCTACCCCGTGGCGAAGAGCCCCTCCTTCCGGTCCCTCCTCGACCCCCTGAAGTCGGCGGTGGAGACCGCTGTCACCGACCAGCTCACCGCGGGGATCGACATTATCTCCGACGGCCAGGTCCGCGGGGACATGATCTCCGTCTTTGTCTCGAGGCTCCCGGGGATCCGGGGGCAGCAGGTCGTGGGGAAGGTTCTCCCCCCCGAGAAGCCCATCACGATACCGGACACCCGCTACGCCGTCTCCCGCCACCCGTGGGTGAAGGGGATCCTGACCGGGCCCACGACCCTCGCCCATGCCCTCCAGATCTCGACGCCCATGTACCGGGACAGGGCGGACCTCACCCTGGACCTCGCCCAGGCCCTCGCCTACGAGGCCCGGGCCCTCCAGGACGCCGGGGTCACCCTCATCCAGATCGACGAACCCATCTTCTCCACGGGGGCGGCGGACCTCGCCACCGGGGCGCAGGCCCTCCAGGTCCTCACCTCCCTCCTCCAGAAGCCGGTCATCCTCCACGTCTGCGGGGTCCTCGCCGGGGTCATCGACGATGTACTGAAGATGCGGGTCGCCGGCTTTGACTTCGAGTTCGCGGGGAACGAGGTGAACCTCCAGCTCCTCTCAGGGAAGGATCTCGGGGACCGGTTCCTCGGCTTCGGGTGCGTGAACTCGAGCGACCCCGCGGTGGAGAGGGTCCCGGTGATCAAGAAACGGATCCAGGCGGGGATCGAGGCCTTCGGCCCCGAGCGGCTCCTCATCGACCCGGACTGCGGCCTGCGGATGCTCACCCGGGAGGTCGCCTTCCAGAAATTAAAGGCAATGGTGGACGCGACCCGGGAGGCCCGGGTCGAGTACACCGACGCTACGCCACGCGATTCGTCGTGGAGATCCCGGGACCGGTCTTTCTAATGAGAGGGGGCTGTCCCGGACCGGGCGCTCCGTCGCACCCCGCCCGGCGGCGGGTTGCTCCAGGTCGGGTTCTTCGCGACTTCGTCGCTCGAGGTCGGGTCCTGCGGACCCTCCCTCTGATGAAACCTCGCTACACCACGCGACTCGTCGTGGATATCTCGAGGCCACTCTCTTTGATGAGGAGGGGGATGGCCCGGTTCGGGACATCCATCCCCCGGATCTTGTGGACGATGAGGGAGTGCTGGATCTCGATTCCCTCGTACTCCTCCCTGAACTCAAGCACCGTATCGGCGAGCCGGTTGATCCGCATTTCCTCGACCGGGGTGTGGATCCCCCTATACACGAGGAAGAGGTAGTTGGACTGTCGTTTCTCGGTGTCCTTCACGCAGATAGAAAGGAACTTCATCGCGGTGTCGATCCCGTACTTCAAGATCACCGTCGAGAGGGAGTCCACAACCACCCGCTCTCCCCGGCCGAGCTCCAGGTATTTCTCGAGGGAGACGCTGCGGGCGTCGATCATTCCCTGCCTGGGCTCGGCATCG
>DATGDI010000013.1:0-1509 GCA_035310965.1 Methanomicrobiales archaeon | reverse complement strand
TTCTTGAGGAGAGGGTACGATGCGAGGGCCTCCTCGATCGCGCGCTGGACGGCCTTTTCATCGTCGAGGGCCGTGCCGCCCATCTCAAGGTTCTCGCGGACCGTGAGCGACGGGAAGACATTGCGGCCCTGGGGGATGAAGGCGATCCCGAGGTGTACCTTCTGCTCGGGCTCGAGCCGGGTGATGTCCTTCCCGTCGAAGCTCACCGTGCCCTTCGTCGGCTTCAGAAGGCCGAAGACCGTTTTCAGCAGGGTCGATTTTCCCGAGCCGTTGGGACCGATGATGCAGACGATCTCCCCTGCGGCTGCACGGAGGGTTGCTCCATGAAGAACCTCGATCTTGCCGTAGCCGGCATAGATGTCTGCAGCTTCCAGTCTCATCATCCCAGGTAGGCCACGATCACGTGGGGATCCTTCTGGATCTCTTCCTGCCGTCCTTCCGCAATCTTCTCTCCGTGGTCGAGGACGAAAACCTTCTCGCAGACCTCGATGACCACGTCCATATTGTGCTCGATGATGAAAAATGTCTGGCCCCGCTCCCTCATCTTGAGAATCATCTCGATCATCGTCCGGATCAGCGTGGGGTTGATCCCCGCCGTGGGTTCGTCCAGAAGGATCATCTTTGGTTTCGCCATGAGGGCCCGGCCCAGCTCCAGGAGCTTCTGCTGCCCGTAGGAGAGGTTCTCGGCGAACTGATCATGGAGGCGGGTGAGACCCAGAAGATCGAGAAGCTCGAGGGCCCGCTCCCGGTTTTCCGATTCCTCCCTGCGAATTTTCGGCTGGCTCAACCACAGGGACAGAAAGCGCTCCCCCGTCTGGCCCTGGGGGGCAAGCAGCATGTTCTCCAGTACCGTCATCCTGGGGAAGACTCTCGAGAGCTGAAAGGTGCGGATGAGGCCCAGGGCCGCCATGTCATGGGGCAGGCGGCCGTCGATCCGGCTACCCAGGAAGTGGATCTCCCCGCTGTCGGGTTTGAGAAGGCCCGTGATGAGGTTGAAGAGGGTCGTTTTACCGCTCCCGTTGGGACCGATGAGACCGGAGATCGTCAGGCCGTCGAGGCTGATCGAGCAGTCGGAGACGGCGCGCGTGCCGCCGAAGGCCTTCGTCACGTTTCGGATCTCGATCAACGCTCTCCCCCTTTTTCGCGGATGATACCCTCGGGGCGAAAGACCATGAGGACGATGAGCAGCAGCCCGAAGATCATCTGCTGCAGCGGACCCAGCAGCCTTGTCCACTCGGGCGGGAGCCGCAGGAATCGGACCGACTCCTGGAAGAAGATGAGGACCACGGCCCCCACAACGGGTCCCAGGAAGGTGCCCTTTCCGCCCATGACGACAATGAGCAGCACGAGGATCGTCTCGGTCAGCGTGAAATCGCCGGGGCTGATGAAGGTCGCGTAGTGGGCCCAGAGCACTCCTGCGAGGCCCGCAAAGACGGAGCCGATGACGAAGGACTTGATCTTGAAGCGATAGGCATTTTTGCCGAGGATCTCCGCCGCCGTTTCGTCGTC
>DATGDI010000012.1:0-3673 GCA_035310965.1 Methanomicrobiales archaeon | reverse complement strand
CCGTTTCCGTCCGGGTACTCCTCCCGCAGCACCATCCCCATGGCTCTGAAGAAGCCCTTCGCATCCTTCTCCGCCGTGAGCAGGATCCTCCGGTTTCCCTTGACGGCTATGGCCGCGACCGCCTCCATGAGCCGGGTGCCGAGACCGCACCGGTGGACCGAGAGGCCGATGTAATCAACCCGTATGCTGCCGGCGTCGGGGAAGGTGTACGAGAGGCTCCCGAGGAGATCTCCCCACCGGGACCGCACGATGAGCAGGTGGTTCTTCTCATCCTCGATGGCCTCCTTTGCCCTGACGAGGCCCTCGTCCACCTCCTTCCCGCCCTTCCGTATCCTTCCCATCAGCTGATCGATCTCCCGGAGGAGGCTCCTTCGCTCGGCCACGTCCGTCCTCGAGGCGGGGATCATGAGGATCCTCGCGCCCTTCGCCTTCCCGCACCGCCGGGACCTGGTAGCCACAGCCCGGCCCTCACCCCTGGCGTTTGCCACGCGAATCCCCGCAGGGACACCGATCCGGTCCCCTCCACCGGTGCCCTCCCGGATATATAATCAACACGGTGTCGCCCCCGGACAGGAACCCCAGAAAGTCCAAAACGTATAATGGGCATGGGTGCGTACCGGAGAGGGAGGAATCGGATTCATGGAGAATATTCCACCCAAGGTCCAGAACCAGCTCGCCATGCTCCAGCAGCTCCAGCAGCAACTCCAGACCGTGGCGGCCCAGAAGACCCAGTACGAGATGGCCATCCGGGAGTCGAACCGTGCCCAGGAGGAGCTGAAGGACGTCCCCGAGGATGCCGAGATCTTCGTGAATGTCGGCACGGTGATGATGCAGCAGAAGAAGGCGAAGGTCGTCGCCTCCCTCACCGAGAAGTCGGAGAGCCTGGAGCTCCGGGTGAAGTCCCTCGAGAAGCAGGAGAAGGCCATGCAGGCAAGGTTCGAGCAGCTCTCCACCGACATCAAGGGGTCCCTGGACCGGAAGAGGCCGGCAGTGCCAACGGCGGAATAAGGACTTTTTTATCGTACGAGTTCTGGAAAAACAGGGAGGGGCCCTTCCCCTCATCCCTTCCTGACCCGGTGGAGCAGGTTGATGGCATTCACCATGGCCTCCACCGAGGCGATGACGATGTCGTCACCGGTCCCGCTCGCGTCGAAGATGTGCCCCTTCTCGTCCTCGAGGGCCACCCGGACATGGCCGATGGCCTCCGAGCCCCCCGAGATGGCCTCGATCTTGAACTCCTTCAGGGTGACCCGCGTGGGAAGGATCCCCATGATCGCCTTCAGGGCGGCATCCACCGGGCCTACCCCGACGCTCGAGGAGATGTGCTCGACCCCGTCCACCATGGCCTTCAGGGAGGCCGTGGGGATGACATGGTTCCCGGTGATGACCGCTATCTCCTGGAGGTCGATGGTCTTCCCGTTGGAGACCACCCCCATGACCGTGGTCGCGATCTCGTACAGGTCCGCGTCGGTGACGAGCCTCCCCTTCCCGGACATGTCCTTCACCCGGGTGACGATCTCGTCGAGCTGGGGTTCCTCGGGCGCCAGGTGGACGTCGGCGAGCATCTGCCTCACCGCGTGCCTTCCCACATGTTTCCCGAGCTTCAGCCGGCGCCGGTGGCCCACCATCTCCGGGGTCATGATGCCCGGCTCGAAGGTGTCGGAGCGGGCGATGACCCCGTGGGAATGGATACCGCTCTCGTGAGAGAAGGCATTCTCCCCCACGATGGGCTGGGTGGGGATGATGGTGATCCCCGAGCAGCGCGAGACGAGCCGTGAGGTCTCCACGATCCTCTGGGTGTGGATGCCCGTCGAAACCCCGTAGATGGACTCGAGGGCCATGACCGTCTCGGCGAGGTCGGCGTTCCCCGCCCGCTCGCCGAGGCCGTTCACGGTCACCTGGACCTGGGATGCCCCCGCCTCGACGGCGGCGAGGGTGTTCGCCACGGCGAGGCCGAAGTCGTTGTGGCAGTGGACGTCGATGGGGCAGTCCACCTCGGCCACGATCCTCCCGATGAGCATCTTCATCGCCGAGGGGGTGATGACCCCCACGGTGTCCGGGATGTTAAGCACCGTCGCACCGGCCTGGACCGCGACCTGGAGGACCTGGACCAGGTAATCCCAGTCGGTCCTCGTCGCGTCCATGGCCGAGTAGAGGACCTGGTCGCAGCGCTCCCGGGCATAGGAGACGACCTCCTCGGAGACCTCGAGGACCTCCTCGCGGGATTTTTTGATGGTGTGGATCCGCTGGACATCCGAGGTCGGGATGAAGACATGCACCATGTCCACCCCGCAGTCCAGGCAGGCGTCCACGTCCCCCTTCGTCATCCGGGCGAGGCCGCAGACCTGCGCCTCGAGGCCCATCCCCGCGATGGCCTTCACCGTCTCGTGCTCGGACTCCGAAGAGGCGGGGAAGCCGGCCTCGATGACATGGACCCCGATCTCGGAGAGCTGGCGGGCTATCTCCTGCTTCTGGGGGAGCGTGAAGGAGATGCCAGGAGTCTGCTCGCCATCCCGGAGGGTGGTGTCGAAAACAGTGATCTTCTCGCGAATCTTACCGGGGGTGAAGAAGACAATACCCCGCTTCAGTCTGTTCTGGCATACCTGTACCAAAGGTATTCATCCTATAAAGAAATTCGGGTGAAACACGGCCCGCCAGAGGGAACGATATGTTTATCACGGAAATTTCCCTATACTCAAGGGCACTTACCCGCCTTAACTCAGCCTGGTAGAGTGCGCGGCTGTAGTCTGGTTTGCCGTGTAGGTAACTGCGCAGCTACCGCGATGTCCCCGGTTCGAATCCGGGAGGCGGGATAACCCACACAAGTGCCATCGAGTGCCCAGGTAGTGTAGCGGCCTATCATGCGGGCCTGTCACGCCCGCGACTCGGATTCGAATTCCGACCTGGGCGTCGATCTTTTCCTGAAATCCTCCTAGACACGATAATACACTTTAATAGGGAGACCGACGGGATATGTTACAGTGAATATGGCAGACATGCTCACAGCCATCCTTGTAACACTGCCTCCTGTGGTATTCCTGATTATCTTATTCGGTGGGGGATTTCTATCCCTGCGTAAACATATCGATCAGGATGGGAATTCCCCGATTCATAGGACTTTATTCTACACGAGTAAATGGTCAGTCGTTATCCTGTGGATTGGTATGATGGTGCAGGTCTGGGGCATCCAGGTCTCCTTCGTCAAGGTTCCTGCGGAACTCACCTGGGTCTCTCTGTTTCTTTGGTTTTCTGGATTCGCGTTGCTCTATTATGGGCGATTCAAGCTCGGCGGATCTTTCCGTCTGGGGACTCCCAAGGAAAGCACAAATCTTACGACGGACGGACTATTCAGATTCAGCAGAAATCCGATGTATCTGGGATTATATTCAACCATCGTTGCATCGATCGTTTATACCCTAAATCCCTTGGTGCTTTTACTGGGGATTTTTGTCATGGTGATCCACCATAAGATCGTCCTGGGGGAGGAAGCCTATATGCAGAAGGTGTTCGGGCAGGCATATTTGGATTATTGTCGTCGGGTAAGACGGTATATCTAACTAAAAATGTTATCGCTCTTTTCGTTCAGGGGAGAGATTTTGGGCTGGCTTATGATAGTCTCGAAACATTCCATCCTAGGCCATGAAATGGAGAAACCTCTATGAAGGCAAACAAG
>DATGDI010000011.1:0-2403 GCA_035310965.1 Methanomicrobiales archaeon | reverse complement strand
AAGCCGGTCTACGGGGACGCGGCCGGGACCCAGCTCACGGCGCTCCTCAGGCAGCACATCCTCATCGCGGTGGACATCGTCAACGCCGTGAAGGCCAAGAACGCCACCGCCCAGGCGGCGGCCGAGACGGCATGGACGGCGAACGCGGATCAGATCGCGACCTTCCTTGCCGGGGCAAACCCCAAATGGCCCAAGGCGACCCTTCAGGAACTCATGTACAAGCACCTCTCGACGACCAAGGATGAACTCGTCGCCCGGTACACGATGAACTACACCGCCGATGTCGCGGCATGGGACGCCGTGTACAACCACATCCTCATGATGTCCGATGCCCTCTCCGACGGGATCCTCGCGCAGCACCCCGAGAAGTTCTCCGGGCCCGCCATCTATACCCAGTCCCAGGTCGACCTCCGGAACGGCATGAGGAAGCTCTGGACGGATCACACCGTCTGGACGAGGCTCTACATCATCGAGTCCCTGAATGACTCGCCGGCGGCCACACCGGCGGCGGCACGCCTCCTCCAGAACCAGGTGGACATCGGGAACGCCATCAAGCCGGTCTACGGTGACGCGGCCGGGACCCAGCTCACCGCGCTTCTCAGGGAGCACATCCTCATCGCCGTGGACATCATCGATGCGGTGAAGGCCAAGAACGCCACCGCCCAGGCGGCGGCCGAGACGGCATGGACGGCGAACGCGGATCAGATCGCGACCTTCCTCGCCGGGGCAAACCCCAACTGGCCGCTCCAGACCGTGAAAGACCTCATGCATATGCACCTCTCGACGACGAAGGACGAGCTCGTGGCCCGGTACACGATGAACTACCCGGGCGACGTCACCGCGTGGGACGCGGTGTACAACCACATCCTCACCATGTCGGATGCCCTCACCGACGGGATCGTGAAGCAGTTCCCCGCGAAGTTCGCGAGCTGAGCATCCCTTTTTTTCATTCTTTTTGTGGACGGGAGCGGCGCATTCCGGATTCCCGAATCGCCTCCCCGCAGGACTGGCCTCGGGCGATGGTCCGGATCCCCCGCCCGGGGACAGACTCCCCCCTTTTTTATACTCCGGGGCACTATAATTTTCTCAAGGAACGGAGCACGTCATGTACAGCATCGGAGAAGCACTCCTGGGGGATGGCGCGGAGCTCGCCCACATCGACCTCATCGTCGGGGACAAGGAAGGGCCGGTGGGGGCGGCGTTCGCCAACGCCCTCTCCCTGCTCTCGGTGGGGCACACACCCCTCCTCGCGGTGATCCGGCCGAACCTCCTCACGAAGCCGGCGACCCTGGTCATCCCGAAGGTCACCCTGAAGAACGTGAAGCAGGTGAACGAGATGTTCGGCCCGGTCCAGGCGGCGGTGAGCAAGGCCGTGGCCGACTCCCTCGAGGAAGGGGTCTTCAAGGATACAGACATCGAGCAGATCGTCATCCTCTGCTCGGCCTTCCTCCACCCCGAGGCCAAGGACTACAACAAGATCTACCGGTACAACTACGGGGCCACGAAGCTCGCCCTCCGCCGGGCCTTCGAGAACTTCCCCGACGCAAAGACGCTCCTCTACGAGAAGGACCGGCAGGCCCATATCATCATGGGCTTCAAGGTGACGAGGCTCTGGGACCCGCCCTACCTCCAGGTGGCCCTCGACCTCGTGGACATGAAGCAGGTCGCCCGGGTCCTCCAGTCCCTGCCCGACAACGACCACCTCATCGTCGAGGCGGGGACCCCACTCATCAAGAAGTTCGGGATCGGGGTCATCAGCGAGCTCCGCAAGGCCCGGCCCAACTCCTTCATCATCGCGGACCTGAAGATCCTCGACACCGGGAACCTCGAGGCCCGGATGGCCGCGGACGCATCCGCCGACGCCGTGGTGGTCTCCGGCCTCGCACCCGTCCAGACCCTCGAGAAGGCCATCACCGAGGCAAAGAAGACCGGCATCTATTCTGTGATGGACATGCTCAACGTGCCCGACCCGGTGAAGGTGATCAAGTCCCTCGCGGTGAAGCCCGACGTCGTGGAGCTCCACCGGGCCATCGACGCCGAGCGGGAGGACCATGCCTGGGGGGACATCCCGGCCCTGAAGAAGGCCGCCGGCGGGAAGCTCCTCGTCGCGACGGCAGGCGGGATCCGCGTCCCCGTCGTGAAAGCGGCGGTGAAGGCCGGCGCGGACATCATCGTCGTCGGACGGGCGATTACGGCGTCACGGGACATCAAGCACGCCGCCGAGGAGTTCCTCGAACAGCTCCAGAAGGAGGAGATCGACCAGTTCCGGGTGATGACGGACTTTTAAGGATTATATATTTTTTTAAATAATTATAAAACATCAATTCAAGAACATCTGCACTAAATTGTATTTGGCCGTGTGAAATTATTACCGAATAACCAATCATCTAATTTCGTTCTGAT
>DATGDI010000010.1:0-2667 GCA_035310965.1 Methanomicrobiales archaeon | reverse complement strand
TCTACGGCCCGAAGGGATCATGGGTGGGGGGACGGGAGAAGGCGCCGGCGGCCTTCTGCCGGAAGGTCGCGGTGGCGAAGCTTTCCGGGGATCCCTCCATCGACATCTGGGGTGACGGCGAACAGACCCGGTCCTTCTGCTACATCGACGACTGTGTCCTCGGCCTTATGAAGCTCATGGCTTCTGACTTCCATGACCCCCTCAACCTTGGCTCCGACCGGATGGTGAACATGAACGAGCTCGTGGGGATCATCGCGGGAATCGCCGATACGCAGGTTGAGATCGGACATATCGAGGGCCCTCAGGGTGTGCGGGGCCGGAACTCGGACAACACCCTGCTCCGGAAAGTCCTTCGCTGGGAACCGGAGATAAGCCTCGAGAAGGGGCTCGGGATCACGTACCGGTGGATCGAGGCCCTGGTCCGGGATACCCTGGACCATGCACCGGACCGGAAGAAGGCCATCGAGGAGCTCCGCGAGAGCAGGATTTACCAGGCTCCCTGTACCTGACCAGGCCCGTCTCGTATGAAGTGCTGGGAAGTCCTTGACCGGGAATGCGTGGCCGACGCCGCACCGTGGATGAGGCTCGTCAGGGAAAAGGTCCGGCTGGAGGACGGCCGGGTCATCGACGATTACTATACCATCGAGGAGCCGGACTTTGCCGTGGTCTTTGCGGTGACACCCCGCGACGAGGTCGTGGGGATCTGGCACTACAAGCACGGGCCGCAGAGGATCAACCTGGGACTCCCCGCGGGATATGTGAAGGAAGGGGAGGCGCCCCTCGAGGCCGCCCGCCGCGAACTCATGGAGGAGACGGGATTTTCGGCATCCGGCTGGCGGCACCTGGGTTCCTTCTCGGTCCACGGGAACCGGGGGTGCGGGAAGGCCCACGTCTTTTTGGCCCGGAATGCCGTCAGGGAGGGGGATCCTACCCCCGACGATCTCGAGGAAATCCGGGTCGAGCTCATCCCCCTCACGGCACTCCGGGAACACCTCCGGAAGGGGGATGTCGCGACCCTCGGGGCGGCGGCAGGGATGGCCCTCGGGATCGCGAGCTACATGAGGGATGAGGAGAAATGAGATGCTGACAGGGATGACCGGTTTTTTACCCCCCCGGGCAGGCGGCGTGGAGGAATGAGAAGGATGGCCGAGGATGCGGTTGCCCCCGAAGATGCTCAGGAGGCATGAGGTCATGACCGGGGACACTGTTTCCATCATCGGTCTCGGGAAGCTCGGCGCGAGCATGGCCGCCGCCATGGCGAGCCGGGGCCTGAAGGTCATCGGGGTGGACGTGGTCCCCCGGGCCGTGGAGCTCCTGAACCAGGGAAAACCGCCGGTAGTGGAGACCGACCTCGCCGAATACATCACGCGTCACCGGAAAAACCTGGAAGCCACGGCGGATTACCGCCATGCCGTCCAGAACTCCGACATCACCTTCGTCATCGTTCCCACGCCGAGCGACGAGAGGGGCGCCTTCTCCATCAAATATGCCATCTCGGCCTTCCAGTCCATCGGCGAGGCCCTGCGGGAGAAGGACGGGTACCACACCATCGTGCTGACGAGCACCGTCTTACCGGGCTCGACCCGGTTCGGCCTCCTCCCGGTCCTCGAGGAGGCGTCGGGGAAGAAATGCGGGAAGGACTTCGGCCTCTGCTACAGCCCCGAGTTCATCGCCCTGGGGAGCGTCATCCACGACTTCCTGAACCCCGACTTCCTCCTCATCGGCGAGTTTGATAAAAAGTCAGGTGATATGCTCACCGGATACTACTCCCGGATCATGGAGAACAATCCGCCCGTGAAGCGGATGTCCATCGAGAACGCCGAGCTCACGAAGATCTCCCTCAACAGCTATGTCACCATGAAGATCACCTTCGCCAACATGGTCTCCGCGCTCTGCGAGCGGATCCCCGGCGGGGATGTCGACGTGGTCACCGATGCCCTCGGTCTCGACCGGCGGATCGGGCGGAGGTATCTCACCGGTGGGCTCGGGTTCGGCGGCCATTGCTTCCCCCGGGACAACATCGCTCTCGCATTTCTCGCGAGATCACTCGGGGTTTCCCACGAGCTCCTCCTCGCGACAGATCACTTCAACAAGAACATCCCCGGCGAGGCCGTGAAGAAACTCGGGGGGCTGATCAAGCCGGGCATGACCGTCGGCATCCTCGGGCTCTCCTATAAGCCCCTCTCCTGCGTGGTCGAGGAGTCCCAGGGGATCCTCCTTGCCGAGTCCCTTGCCGCGCATGACGTGAAGGTCCTTGGCTATGATCCCCTCGCCCGCGAGGAAGTAGTTCATAAATATCTGGGGAAGATCGAGATGGTCTATTCGCTCCAGGAGTGCATCGACTCGTCGGACGTGGTGTTTATTACTACGCCGGATCCGGCGTTTAAGGATCTCCGGAAGGAGGACTTTTCCCGGGGGAGGAACCCGAAGGTGGTCGTGGACTTCTGGAGGATGCTGAAGGGGGAACTGGAAGGTGGACAGGTGAAATATATACAGGTAGGAACGGGCGAAATGGAAGGTGAAGCCCTAGAAAACCTGGAGAATCTCTGGAGATAGGGCTAGTTTATTTGTTCCATCCACGATATACGAATAAACCGTCTGCCCATTTTATTTGGCATCCGTTATCGAGTCGAACATTTGAAAGGTTCACCAGCGAATAGCCAAATG
>DATGDI010000009.1:0-3608 GCA_035310965.1 Methanomicrobiales archaeon | reverse complement strand
CTTCTATGCCAAACTTCCATGCAAGAATTCCATCATCCAAATTGCAAAGAATTCCTTCACCCGGTGTTACCATACCCAAGGCAAACCCACCCGCTCCCCGGAGTTTTACGGGAGAGGGGGACCGGGAGAAGATCACTCCCGAAATCCAGGCAAAGGTATGGAAGAAGAGGTTTGGCTTTCGTAAAACAGGCACATGCGTCTGCTGTCATCAGAGAACTATATACAGGGATGACTTTGTGTGTGGACATCGCCGGACCTATGCAGGCGGCGGGAGTAATGATGTCAGCAATCTGGAGCCCATCTGTGGCGAGTGTCACGAGAAGATGGGGACGCAGGACCTGGTATCATGGTGTAAAAAATACCGGGAAGAATTAAATTCGGTGAAACCCATGCCAAAGACGACTACTGCAAAGAAACCCGTTCGGAAGATGACCGCAAAGAAACCCGTCCGCAAGACGGCCGCAAAGAGACCCGCGTCGAGAACAGCCGCGGCGAAGAAAACCGTCCGGAAGACGACCTCAAGGAAACCCGCGGCAAAGAAGTCGAAGAGATAAAACATCCTCTGGAATCAGAGCGTCGCAGAAAAGATGCTGCTATGGGGATTTGAACCCCAGTCGCGGACGTGAGAGGCCCGCATGATTGGCCGGTCTACACTATAGCAGCGCCCTATAACCTTCGGTACATTTTTACTTAAACATATCCGTGCCCGCCGGTCTCCGTCACGGTTCCCGTCTTTTCTGCCCATCCCTGTCTTCTACCGGGGTTTCAAAATTTGGCCATACCCCAACTTTTTTCTCCCGGCGATGACAGGTACAACCCATGCAGGCGGAGGACGGCCTCGGCCTCTCCCCGAGGAAGGTGGAGTACCTCAAGTACATCCTCGAGATGGGGGGCCAGGCAAAGACGACCCGGATCGCGACCCGGTTCCGGGTCGATCCATCGACGGCAAGTAAGACCATCGAGGAGCTCGCCCGGAGCGGCCTCCTTGTCCACGAGCCCTATCGCGGGGTGACCTTCTCAGAGAAGGGAAGGAGGTGCGCCGAGTTCCTGGTGAGGAGGCACCGGATCCTCGCCCTTGCCCTCTCCCGGCTCGGTCTCCCCGGCGAGGAGGCATGCGCCGAGGTCTCGAGGTTCGAGTCCCGGGTGTCCCGGTCCGCCGTCGATCACATCTGCCGGGCCATGGGCCACCCCCGCGAGGGGATCTGCGGGGAGATCACCCATGGTTCATGCCGCATGACCCGGAGAGATTCCGCGAGGAGGAACCGGCCGTGAGCTCCCTTCCCCTTTCGTCCCACCTCCCGGATCTCGATCTCATCACCTACTACGCGGAGCGCCGGGAATCCTTCTTCACCCGGGTGAGCCCCTGGACAAAGGCATTCCTGCTCGCGACGATCATTGTCACGGTCACCGTCGTGAGGAACCCGGTCCTCCTCCTCGTGCTGTTCCTCGCGGTCCTCGCCCTTTTCGTCCTCGCCGGCCTTCCCGTGGGGAAGCTCCTTTCCTGGTACATGTACCCGCTGGTCTTCGTCCTCTCCCTCGTGGGGATCCTTGCCTGGACCCAGCCGGGGACGCCCGTGATCGGTCTCTCGGCCGTGGGGATCCCCGTCATCCTCACCGACCAGGGCCTGCTCCTTGTCGCGACCCTGACGGGAAAGACCCTGATCTCCGTGACCTTCACCTTCTTCTTCCTGATGACCACCCGGTACAAGCATCTCTCGGGGATGATCTCCCGCGTCCTCCCCGCCCCCCTTGACCAGATCTTCCTCATGGCGTACCGGTTCTTCTTCCTCACCCTTGCCATGCTCGGGGCCATCCTGAAGGCGGTCCGGTCCCGGGGAGGGACCCTTGTCAAAGGCTTTTTGACCCAGGGTGCCCTCTATGCCGAGATCTTCGGCCTCGTCTTCCTCCGTTCCCTCGACAGGGCCGAGAGGGTCAACAAGGCGATGATCGCCCGGGGGTTCACGGGAACGTACCCGAGCATGGCGGACCTGCCGGCCCCGGGCCTCGCCGAGGCGGGAGGCCTTGCGGTCTGCGTCGCTCTTCTTGCAGCCGCGCTCCTCGCGGTACCCGGGGGAGGATGGTGACCCCATGACCATCACGAGGAGAGACCTATCGACCGGCGGTGCCTGCCCGATCCTCGATCCCGAACGGGAGATCATCCACGTGGACTGCGCGAGCCACCAGTACCCGGACGGGAGCGTCGGGATCCATGACATGTGCTTCCATGTGATGAAGGATGAGATCGTGGCGATCTGCGGGCCGAACGGGTCCGGGAAATCGACCCTCATCGAGCACCTGAACGGCCTCCTGACCCCTTCCGAGGGAAAGATCATGGTCAGGGGAAAGGCCCTCGGGGAGGGGGAGGACTCCTCCCTCTGGAGGGTGGTCGGGGTGGTCTTCCAGGAGGCCGACGACCAGCTCTTCGCCCCCACCGTGCTCGACGACGTGATGTTCGGGCCCCTGAACCTGGGGCTCACCCGGGAGGAGGCCCGGGAGAGGGCGAAGGGGGCGCTGGAGGCGGTGGGAGGATCCCACCTGGCGGGCAAGCTGCCGAACTACCTCTCGGGCGGGGAGAAGCGGCTCATCGCCATCGCCGGGATCGTCGCGATCCTTCCCCGGGTCATCGCCCTTGACGAGCCCACCTCCGACCTCGACCCGGTCAACAGCGAGGTGATCGAGAGGCTCATCGTGAGGCTGAAGGAGGAGTTCGGGATCGGGGTGGTGCTCGCCACCCATGACCTGGACCTCGCGGCCCGGATCGCGGACCGCATCTGCCTGGTCCGGCACGGGTCGGTCTTTGCCGAGGGCCCCCCCGATGAAGTCTTTTACGACGAGGAGCTCGTGCGGGAGGCGGGGCTCAGGATGCCATCGGGGATCCAGCTCTACCTGGACCTGTGCCGTTCGAAGGGCATCGCGCCCGAAAGGCGACCGGTCAGGAGAGAGGAGATCGTCGCGGCGATGAAGGAGATCGGGAAGAGGGCGTGACCATGGCCCACATCCATCTTCCCGACGGTTCCTTCACCCTCTCCTGGGTGGTGTTCTGGTGGCTCTGCGCCCTCATCCTTCTCGGGGTCTGCCTGGCCCTTGCCCGGCGCCGGGCGGTGGATGGGAGGAGGATCACCATCGCCGCCTTCGTGACGGCGGCGGCCTTCGCGGCCTTCGTCATCGAGGTTCCCATCCTCGGCGGGGTGCACCTGAACCTCACCCCCTTCATCGGGATCCTCGTGGGCCCGGTCCTCGGGGGCCTCGTGGTCTTCGTCGTGAACGTCCTCTCTGCGGCCATCGGCCATGGGGGATGGGGACTCATCGGTGCGAACGTGCTCGTGAACTTCTCCGAGGTTGCGACCGGGTGGCTGGCCTACCGCGGATTGATACGTCTCACCCCGGGCAGGTTCGCCCGTGCGGGAGTCGCCACCTTCACCGGTCTATTCGTGGGAAACCTCGCCGAAGTGGCCATTATCCTCGTTTCGGGAGTCCAGGGGGTGGCCCAGACGGGCTCTCAGCTCATACCGGGCCTCTCCCTCATCGTCGCGGTGAACCTGGGGGCGGCGGCCATCGAGGCACTGGTCACCGGCTTCCTCGTTGAGTACATCGGCAGGGCCAGGCCG
>DATGDI010000008.1:0-44140 GCA_035310965.1 Methanomicrobiales archaeon | reverse complement strand
GGGTCGACTTCCACGGGATCCGCTCGTACTTGAAGACGCTCGAGCCCGTGCCGACCTGGACCCCCTTCACATCGGTCACCTCCACCTTCGAGAAGTCCAGCGCAACGTACGTGGCCACCCCGGCCGTGTCCTTCAGGGCTCCGGCGATATCCGTGAATACGCTGGCGAGATCGTCTCCCGTCGATGCATAGTAGTACTTCCCGCCCGTGGTGGTTGCGATCTTCTGGAGTGTGTCCCTGCCGCCTGAGGAGAGCTGGGCCCCGTACCCGATGGTGAAGATCTTGATATTGTTCGCCTTCGCGTAAACCGCCATGTTCTGGGAGGAGACACCGCTGAAGGAGACATAGTCCGGGTTCAGGTCATCGTATGACGTGGGATCCGTGGAACCCACCGAGCCGCGGGCAAGGGGGTCGCCGAAATAGTTGTAGTCCCCGTCTGAGAACAGCACGAGGGCCTTCACCACGCCCTTGTTCTTGTCGTTGATGAGGGCGGCGATGGACTGCTTGAGGGCATACCGCATGGGGGTGTAGCCACCGGGGACCGTGGCCTTGATGGCAGAGGCGATATTTGCAGGGGACCTGGAGAGTCCGATGTCCATGAATGCATAATCACTGTAGGACCTGGGACTTCCGGGATAGTTCTTGCTGGCGTATGCGGCGTCATCGCTGGAATCTCCGTCCTTCCCGCAGTTGTTGTCCCAGGTGGCATCAACCGAGCCCTTTTCCCCGAAGGAGAACTGCCCCAGCTGGTCGGTGGTGTAGTTGAACTTGGTGGCGAAGGTCTCGGCTGCCTTCATGAGGACCACCATCCGGTCCTGGTAATCCGTGAGCATCGATCCGGAACGGTCGAGGACCATGTAGACATCGACCGGTTTCGGCTGGAGAGCGTAGCCGTCGCCCTTCACCCGGATGGTGACATCCACCGTACGGTTTGTCTCCACCGTGCTCGGGTCCACCGAGGTGTACACGCTCAGGTAGGGGAAGTTCTTGTAACTCAGATCCATCGTCCTCGTCACCGATGACCACTTGGCCCGGACCGTGGCGGTCGCGACGGCCATGGTGCTGAACCGGGGATCGCTCGTATTACTGAAGAAGGCACCGGGGTAGAAGTCCACGGTGGCAAGGCCGTTCTCATCGGTAATCGCAGTGACCTCATCCCCGATAGTATAGGTCTTCCTGTCAAGGTAGGGGAGGCTGGTCTGGATATAGGATCCGTTCTTCACCGGAGGCTGGATGCTGAAGGAGACGGTCTGACCCCCGCGCGGGTTCCCCGAGGCATCAACGACCTTCGCGATGAGACTGCTCACGGTGCCCGGGTCCACGTCAAGGCTTGCCATGCTCTGGGGACTTGCGGTGAGGAGCATATTCGTGGGATCGCCTGCCAGGAACTGGACGAGCTGGACCACGGATACGTTGGGGTCCGCCTGCGATGTCGCGGTGATGGTGTACCTCCCCGCCGTGGCCTTCGGGCCGTACGAGATAATCACATTCCCCGCATTGTTGGAAAGGATCGTCCGGCTCTCACCGGCATTCGTGCTGATGTTGAGATACTGGTTCGTGGAGGGGTTCCCATATGTGTCCGTGAGCTCGTACTCGATGATGAATTTCGCCGTGGACGTGGGGAGGGTGGGGGGCTTCCCCCCGGGGGTGACGGTCTGGGTGATGGAGGCGGGGGGCAGGTCAGCGATTCCCCGGATCTTGATCAGGGACGGCGGAAGCGGACTGGGAGGGGTGATATAGAGGAAGTTGTCACCGGGATGGGTACTGACGGCGAAACCGACACTGGCATAGCCGGTGTCATTCAGGGCGATGGCGAGGTTCTTTACCTTGACCTTCTTGGAGGATGGATCCACAAAGGTATTGTCCCCGCTCGAGGTGGTGTTGAAGGTGACCAGATTTGGATCCATGAGGCTCGTGACCGGGTTCCCGTAGATATCCGTTACCCGTACGGTGATGTCGGTAATGGATCCCACCGACGCGGTGATCTTATACTTCTTCTCTGCCCTCATGGGATGAGAGGCATCGATCTTCTGGGAATAGTTCCCGATAACCGGGATCGGGGAACCCGGGACGGTCACGGTCGCCGTGATTTCGGCGGTGCCGGACTTCGTGGTAGGAAGGAAAACCGTCGCTATCTGCCCGCCGGCCGGGGTCGTTCCTCCGGTGTCCCTGAGGACCCAGGGGCTCGAAACGCTGAGGACAACCGCCGCCCCGCTGACGGCCTTGCCCCCATCGGTGACGCTGACACTGATATAGGCTGAATCCAAACCATTTGCGGTGATCCACTTTTGCGAGCTGACCACCTCGACGGTCACCGCGGCGGCCACAGGGATACCTACCAGAAGCGAGAGGAGGAACAGGATGGTAAGTATCGAAATGTACCTCGTGGTATTCACCTCTCTGCCGTGTGCATAACTGGTATTCTCGTCCATATATATAACAATTACGCTGTGTGAATGAGCGGATTATGGATAGATAACTTGATTAAAGCACTTTATAGGTCTGTTTAGTGGAATTTGACAATTAATATGGGTTATCTTGTTAGAAATTACCTTTATATACGATTTCTAGTGTTAAGCATTTTTCTCGTGGCATCCCAAAGGAGGCTTTATCGCCAGTCTTTTACCATGAAACCCATGATTTCTCCCCTGAATTCCATACCCGAAGAAAGGGGAGGCCCTGAGATAATCCAGTTTTCCCCTATATGAGGGTTGCGAACCCTGATATGGGGGAAAATCATGATTCGCCACAGGAATCCAGGGGAAACGGCCATGCAATGGAAATCCTTGCCTCCCGCGGGAAGAGGAGCGAAATAATTGAGAACCGGGTGTTCTCCCCGAAGACACCCCATTTTCCCGTCCCTCTGCGGGTTCACGAGTTCCCCGGAAGGGAACCGGATTCTCACCGGTTACCCTTCTCAACCCCCGGCTCCATCTTCGAGAACTGGATGTTCCCGGCCCCGATCTCGGTTCGGATGTGGTAGCCCTCTTCGACCCCGTGACCGACCAGGTTCATCCCGCTGTACGATACGACGGAAACGTGGTGTGGGGTGTACGGGGCGTTGAAGGCCCGGGTCCCGATGCTCACCGGCGGGGTGAACCCCCACCGGCCCATCTCTCTGAGGAGGTCTGTGACATGATCGAGGGCAGGAACGGGAATCTCCCTCACGTTGGCCAGGGCCACCCCGTTTCCCGAGGCCACGACCTCCCGGATGGAGGTGAGGCCAGCCGAGATGAACAGCTGGAGGGGATCGATGGTCGTCCCCCGGTAGCCGATGAGGTCGAGGAACCCTTTCACGACCCCGCCCTCAAACCCGAGCCGGCCGCCGTAGGCCATGGTCACGGGTATCCCGGAACGCTGCAGCACCCCGTCGATGGTGATGCTGCAGAGCGAGATGATCCCCACATGTCCCTCCGGGACCCGGGGATCCCGGTCCAGGATCCGGTAGGACGTGGAAAAGCCGTACCCGGCCTTCGACACCTTCTCAAAGGAGCGGGCGACCCCGGGGACCTCCCCCTCGGGAACGAGGGAGAGGTTGTAGGCCACATCGCCGGTGCCTGTCTCGGGGTCAAAGGTGCTCCGGAAGGCGAGCCGCTCCAGCTTGGAGATGATGAACCCGATCCGCTCACCGACGAGGGCGCTCTCGGTCTCGGCCATCCCCTCCCGGGTCAGGACCCGCCCGGTGTTCCCGACCTTCCGGGTGAACCCCATCTCGTCGAGGTAGCGAAGGTAGTACTGCACCGCCCGGTCGGTGAGGACGAAGCCCCGCTCCGCAAGGATCTCCGAGAGCCTCTTCGCCCCCATCGGATCCTGGTGCTCCTTCAGGATCCGGAGGATCTCGAGATACTTCCTCTCACTCGGGATGAGCCTCATCGCGCCTGAACTACCCCCTGGCTGTCCTGGTACCGGCCCCCGTAGAGCTCCCCTCCCCCGGTGACCTGGTGGAGGATCATCTGGACCACTCTTTCCGAGGGTGCGAGGACAATGTCCCCGGCGCTCAGGTTCCCGAGGCAGAGGGTGAGCTGCCCCCGGAATCCCGGGTCAACGAAGCCTCCGCCGAGGACGAGCCCCCGGCGGGCATACGAGGAACGGCACCTGAGCGTCGCGGCGAGGTCTCCCGGTATCTCCACCCACTCGAGGCTGGGAATGAGGGTACACGACCCCCGCGGCAGGATCTGGTGGCCGGTCACCCTGAGGTCATAGGAGGCCGGCTGCTGGCATGACTCGCTGTAGGGGCGGATGACGAGATCGCCCGGCTCCCCAAGCCTTCGCCGGATCTCGGAAGCTGAGAGGATCATCCTACCACGTACTTGGGGGCGGCCACGTTTTAACGTTTGGATAAAGCCGTCGGGGGTGGGGGAGGAGCCGGCCGGGGGAATAGTTAATACAGGCAGGAAAGAAACCGGGAACTGGACCCATGGGGTAGAGGATATCCTCTTGGGCTTCGGATTCCGGACCGGAAGAAGAGACCCAAGGACGCGGGTTCGATTCCCGCTGGGTCCGCTCCGCCCCAGTTTAGTTTCCTGAACTTTTAGCTTCCTGTCAATACGAGTTCCTCCGGAGTCATGCGACCCCTAGTCATTTTCTTTTTCTCGATGCAAATCGGTGAATAACAGCCATCCGGTTATTATTGTCAGGCTCTTGGGGGGGAGGGAGGTTTCGTAAGAGGGAGGTTTCGTAAGAAACCGACGTCGAGCGACGAAGTCGCGTAGAAACCGACCTCTAGCGACGAAGTCGCGAGGCTATCGCCCCCCGGCGCGGCCATCCCCCTCCGTGTATCGGGATATGTGATCCGACGGTTCAACGGAATGAGAAGCCCATCGCCATTCGGGGGACGCCGAAGCGGCGGGGGCGAGTGGAGCGAGTCCCCCAGGAGCGTCGGATTGTCAGCTGTTCAGTTCCCGATCTGGTGTTAGTTTTAGACGTGGGCGTAGGATTAGGCGAACCCTCAGGAGAACCAGATAAGAAAGGAAAAAATCCACCTGGTTAGAAAAAAGAAAAGGTCAGGTGATCTTGATCTTCGAGGTCCCCTCTGCCTTGACGATGGCGAACTGTGTGGACATTGCATCATCGCCCGCATCGTCGGCATGGGCCGTGACCCTGACCTCCCAGATGCCCGCGGGAAGGCTTGAAATAGACAGGGTCAAGGCATCGCTCGTCGTGAACGGGTCAACCGTTTTCGCCATGCGGCGGTTCCATTCAAGGGTTCCTTCCTGCCGGATGTCGACATATTCCTGGATGAAGGGCTCAAGACCGGTGTAGGCGAGGTTCCACGCGACATCCACGTAGTCCGGGTTCGTGCCCGTGTCCGTCCTGCGAACATCGGTTACCCGGATACCAATACCCTCGAGACCGATCCCTGTGCTGTTCGGGAGCGAGGTGATGTAGGTGTCCGGAATGGGGAGGCTGGATCCGTCGTTGAATCTGATGGAGGAATTCGAGTCAAGGATCTTGATGTTCCCCTGTTTGAGAACCTTCATGGAGAAGTTCGCCTCCCATACCCCCCCGATGAAGATGGTCCCGACGTTGAAGGAGAGGTTCTGGTCCGTATCCCAGTCCGTCGTCTGGTCGTACCACCGGTTGACGATGACCGGCATCGTTGCATTGTAACTGAATTCATGGGTCGAATACGGATTCTTGGGTACGTACTTCAGGACATCGATACCGGGGATCATGGCCCCATTCACGTCGATGGTGTGGAAGGAGAGGTCCATGGCGGTTCCGACCCCGGCCTGGGTGTGGAGCTCGCCGGCGATGGAGGCGTAGATGGAGTCAAGGTCAAGGCCTGAATTCGCAATGTACGCCTTCCCGCCGGTCTGGTTGGCATAGGACGCCAGCTGATCCTTGTAGGGCTCTGATCCGAGGGCGATGGTGTAGATGGAGATGTTGTTCTGCGCCGCGAGGGTGATGACGCTCCCGGTATTTATCCCCGGAAGCGAGACCGCACCGGATCCACCCCTCGGGTCACCGCCGGTGTTCCAGGCGCCATCGGTGAGGAGCACGATGGCCCTGATGGCATTGTCCCGCCTGTGGGCAAGGATATCCGGGTCACTGATGATCTGCCTGACCGCCTGATAGAGGCCCTGCCGCAAGGGGGTGCCTCCGTTCGGAACCATGTTGGAGACGATGTTCTTTACCGTCGACTTGTCGTAGCTGAGGTTCAGGTCGGTCGTTGCCATCGCAGACCCGTAGTACTTTCCCCAGGCACCGTGACCCGGGTAACGCGAGGTCACGTAGGTCGCGTCATCGGTGGAGTACTGCTGGCCGTTCCCATATTTATCCAGGGTATAGTCTCTGCCCGCACGCCAGCCGAGACTGTACAGGTGGGAATCGGAGGTGCTGTTCCCGGTATGGTAGAGGACAGCCCATCCACTGGTCCCGCTCAGATCCCCGAAGGAGACGAGCCCGACCCGGTCCGAACTGTTCATCTTGTCGACAAAGAGCTTTCCGGCGGCCATGGCCATGACCAGGCGGTCGTCGGGGGATTCCGAGGTAATCAGGTCTGGACTCTTTGAGGTGTCCAGAGTCTCGTTAAAGAGCATGGATCCCGACCGGTCCCACAGGAGCACCACGTCGAGGGGCTTCGGCTGGAGGGCCCAGCCATCTCCCCTGAGCTGGACGGAGATGTTTACCGTATTGTTGACGACGACCGTCTTCGGTTCCACCGACGTACCGACAGAGAGGAAGGGGTAGTTCATGTACTGGAGTTCAATGGTCTGGGTAACAGATCCCCAGGTGGCCTGGATGAGGGCAGTTCCCTGGGCCGTGTAGCTGTACTTGGAATCCGACCGGTTCGTCGTGAATGCACCGGGCCGGAAGGTGACATGGGCAAGCCCGTCGGTATCTGTCGTGGCCGTGAGCACGGTGCGGGGGATATCGGTCACGGTAGTCTCGTTCTCGATGGATGGGTTCACGGTCTGGTCGTAGATCCCGACCTTGTACGACCAGACGGTGAAGCTCACCACCTCCCCCTTCACCGGGTTCCCCATATCGTCGATGACCTTGGCAAAGAGGGTGGAGGTGGTGGAGGCCACCACGTCCCGGGAGGGCATCGTCTGGGGACTCGCGGTGAGGAGCATGGTGGTGGGATTCGCGGCCACGAATTCCACCGTCTGCGAGGCCGTCACGCTCGAGTTGTCGACGGCGGTTGCCGTCAGGGTGTAGAGCCCGGCGATATCCTTCTGATAGTAAAATGCAACAATTCCATAGCTGTTCGTGGTGAGAGTCATCTGCTCGCCCGGGACACTCGTGGTTATCACGACCCCCCTGTTTCCCGAAGGGTTCCCGAACTGGTCGAGAAGGGTGTAGAGAACCCTGAACTTGCTCCCGTCTGTACTCGTATAGGGGTATGGATATCCGCCCGGGGAGACGGCCTGGGTAATGGCATAGGGTGAGCCATCATTGATCCCGGTAATGGTGATCAACCGGCTGGGTATGGGGGAGGGAGGCTGGATGTTTACGAAGTTGGCACCGGACTGGGCCACAAGGAAGGTCGCATGGGCAATACCGCCGGAGTCAACGGGGGCCGTCAGTATCTTCACATAGGAGGTTCCATCCCAGAAACCCGAGCCGGTCGACCCTGAGGTGGTGAACTGGACCGTCTCAACCATATTCCGGTTGTCTACCGGGTTTCCGTAGGCATCTGTCACCTTTACCTGGAGGGAGGTGGTTCCCCCGATGGACACGTTGACGTCGTAGGTGGGGACAGCCGTCTGGGGAATGCTGTGGTCGATGTTCTGCAGGTATACCTGCTCGATGGATTTCAATACGCCGGCCTCGATGACCGAGGCATTCACGGTGATGGGGTCCGAGCCGCTCCGGGTGGTAGGCTGGAGGACGGTGGTGATCTGGCCGAAGGGATCTGTCACCCCGCTCGTGGCCGAGAGGGTCCAGGGAGGGGTTCCCTGGAGGGTGACCGAGACGAGGGGGAGGGGATTTCCTGCCGTATCGTACACGGTCACCGTGATGGTCGAGGTATCCATGCCATTTGCCACCATCCAGTCCTTGCCGGAGATAATCATATGATCCGGGGCGACCTGGGCGTCGGCCACGGCCGAGATGGTGGACAGGAAGATGATCAGGAGTGCTAAGATATAGAGCCTCATTGCTCCCACCTCACAGATGCATAGTATTAATCACTCTTTTACTTAAAACTATCCTATAAAGAGAATTTGCTTTAAATCGTGATTTTGTTAAATTGAGCATTATATATTGGTAAAGTCCATTTTTATCACAGGATCTCCTTTTTGGACAGATTAAATATTTAAATATAATGAAATATTCATAGAAACTGCCGCCGGAGGACGCTTTTATCTGGTGGGCTCGGGAATTTGAGTTGTTGGGAGAAAAAACGAGATCTAGATCCAGTGGACCGGGGAGATATGCCCGAGGAGCATCCCCTCGACGAGCACCGGCATGAGCTGCCTCCCGACCTCGACGGCCTTGTCAAGCCTCCAGCTCCGGTCCGCATGGATGGTGATGATAGGCTCCCCCTGCTTCACCTTCGTCCCCTTCTTGGCATGGATGATGAGGCCGGCACCCCGGTCATGGGGTGCCCCCGCCGCCCGTGCCATGGTGATGAGGGAACGGTTGTTCAGCTCCACGACGTACCCGTCCAGGGGAGCATTCACCACGAAGCGATGCTCCCCGGGGACGAGGTCGCTCGCCTGCACCTTCGGGTTCCCACCCTGGATCTCGATGATCTGCCGGAGCTTCTCGAGGGCCTTCCCGCTCGAAAGGATTCCCTCTGCCACGGCATATCCCTGGCCCCGGGCTGCCTTCCCGGCCATCTCGAGAGCAATTCCCGCGAGGCCGAGGCTCTTCTGGATGAGGGACCCGGGGACCTGCGCCCCCTCGAGAACCGAAAGGGCCTCGTTCACCTCCAGGTTCGGGCCGATGGCATGGCCCACGAGGGATTCGCCGTAGGTGAGGGCGCACTCCACCTGGATGTTCAGCCTCTCGCCGAGCTCCATGAACTGGGAGGCAAGCCTCCTCCCGTCCTGGACCGTCGGGACCTTGGTCCCGTTCCCCACCGGGATGTCGATGACCGCGAGGTCGGCCCCGACCGCCGACTTCTTGGCCATCACCGAGGCAAGCATCTGGCCGATCGCGTCGATCCGGAAGGGGTACTCCACCATGATGAACCGGTCATCGGCCGGGGCGATGTTCGTCGCACCTCCCCAGACGATGGTGCCCCCCACCTTCTCGGTCATCCTCTTTACCTCGGTGGAGCTGAACTCGACCGGGGCAAGCACCTCCATGAGGTCGGCAGTCCCGGCGGCCCCGGTAATGGCCCGGGAGCTGGTCTTCGGGATCTTGAGCCCGCTTGCGGCGATGATGGGGACCACGAGCAGGGAGATCTTGTTCCCCGGAACCCCGCCGATGGAGTGCTTGTCCACGATGGGATGGGTCGAGAACTGGATGCGGTCGCCGGTCTCCACCATGGACCGGGTGAGGTGCTCCACCTCGTTCATGTCGAGCCCGTGGATGTACGATGCCGTGACAAAGGCGGTCATCTCGACGGGCGAGAGATTCTCCTCGACGGTGTCCTTCACGATGGCGAACATCTCCTCCTTGGAGAGGCGTTTGCCATCCATCTTGCCCTTGATGGAATCGATCGATGAGAGCCTCCCCGTCTCCCTTACCTCGGCGCTCGCCCCGTCTGAAAAGCCCAGGCGCCCGTTGGCCTTCTGGTACACCCCGATGGTGCCCTGCGGAAGGAACCCCGAGGTGGTATGGACGAGGGCCGAGACCGATTCGCTGTTCGCCTCGTTGAGGACCCTGACCCGGTCTCCCTCGAGCACGCCGATGGTCCGGGCATCGTTCTCCTGCAGGAGCACCCCCGGGGCCGCGATATCCATGAGCTTTACCGTGAGTTTCATCGGTGGTAAGTCACCCTCTCTGGAGTAACCTTTGGTTCTCATCGTAAAGAAGCTTGGCGGCGGGCTCCCTGCCCATCGGGGGCAGTATGGAAAGGACATCTATCCTTCCTCTGCGAGCGGGGGGACACCTTTTGCTCGGGGGATCAGGTCAGGAAGGAAAACCCATACAGGGGAGATCGGATAAGAACAGGGATTGAAGGAACTGCAAAAAAAAGGTGGTTTTCGTTTAGCGCCTGCGCAGGACGAGGAGTGCAACCGCTCCGAGGCCAACGAGGGCAACCAGGGCGCCGAAGCCGGGCTGCGCTGGGGCAGTCGTGGCAACGGTGGTGGCTACCTGTGTGGGCGCGGTGGTAACGGGTGCAGTCGTCGCCTGTGTCGGCGGGGCGGTGGTCACTGCCGTGGTGGGCTGGCCCTCAAGGACATTGAAGGTCGCGGTCACGGTCTGGCTCGGCTCGATGGACTCCGCGGTGACGAGGTACTCGTCAGGCTTGAAGGTGGAGGCATCGACATCGAACGAGAACGTGTTGTAGGTGTCGCCCTTCTGCACGGTGACCGTGCCGGAGGTGCCGCTGAACTCGCCCGTCTGAGTCTTCTCGGTTGGCTGGAACGACGAGGAGACGACGGTCATGAGGATCTGGTCACCCTCTGCGAGGTTGGTGGTACCGGTGATGGTGAAGGTGTCACCAACGTAGTGGTCGCTGATGGTGTCGATCCGGATCCAGGGCGCCTCGACCATGAACGACAGCTTGGTGTAGGTGTCGTCAACGTTCGGGGAGTTGAGCAGGTCAACGAGCGCGGTCGCGGCATCGGAGGCCTGCAGGCCAACGAGCCTCACGGTCGGCGCACCGCCTACCCAGGTTCCCTTGACGGGGTTGGTCGTGCCAGTCGCGTTAAGACAGCCCGTCCCCGTCGGGTCGCCGAGGATATCGGCGATACCGTTCATCATCGGGTGCTGGACGACGGCGAAGTACTGGCCGGCGAAGAGGTCGTGGGTCGCCCCGCGGTCCAGCTTGTAGGAGTAGCTCGCGTCAGACTGGACGGTCGCAGACACCTGGCAGTCCCGGTAGTTCTTGCCGAAGATCCAGATGTAGACGTTGTTCGGCTTGCCTTCTGCGGTCCCCTGGATGTAGAGGATGTCACCCTGTGCAAGGGTGTTCGAGCTTGCCGAGGCTGTCACGAAGGGCTTCTTCAGTACCACCGAGGCGGTGCTGTACTGCGTGTTCGTGAGGTTATCCTTCGTATGGGCCTGGGCGGCGGCGTAGATGGTGTAGGTTCCTGCATCCAGCGTCTTTGTGAGCGCGGAGGTGTCCCACTTGAAGGACCAGGTGTTGTCGGTGTTGACGTCAACCTTCTTGAAGCTGCCTTCAACGGTATCCTGGGTCTTCTGGGAAATATCCGCAAGGTTTACACCGTTGGTGGCGAGATTCGGGCCAACGAGGAACAGGAATACCGCGTTGCTGTCGGTGTTCGTCCCGGTCAGCTTGATGGTCTCACCGAGGTAGTAGGTCCCGGTACCCTCATAGGTAATGGTGACCTGCCCCTTGGCCACGTTCACATCGACCGTGTCATACTTGGTTGCGTCCTGCGAGTCCATGACCTTGATGGTGTACTTGGTGTCATAGGTCAGGAGGCTCGCCTGGGAGCTCGTCTGGAACTGGATGGCCCGTGTGCCATCGGCCGAGGTGTTGACGACTGCTCCAGTCGCGTTGTTGGCGACTACCGTGCCGTACAACGTGTTGACGTCATTGGCCACGGCAGTGCATCCTGCGATTGCGCAGTTATTGATTTTGAGCGCCGTGAGGAACACGTTGGACTGGCCGTTCGTGATCTGCGGGTAGATGTATCCCGAGGTGACGGCCGCGTCCTTCATGTACACGTAATAGAGGTGCTTGCTCTCACCGGTGATGGTCACCACGAAGGTGTTGCCCCTGACCACCGACTCCTTGTTGGTCGTGACGGTGATGGGCTTGGACAGCACGGTGAAGGTAACTGCATTGGAGTTGCTCTCCAGCTGGAACCAGGGCATTGTCGAGGTCCACTTCGCGGTCGCCGTGTAGGTGCCGGCCTCCATATTGGTCAGGTCAATGGCATTACCTACCCCGGCTGCCTGGCTGCCTGCCGGAAGAGTGTCAGTGTACTCCACACTCCCGTTCAAGGTGATTGCACGAAGATCAACGGCATTGTTCCCGAAGATCATGATCTTACCACCGCCGGGCGTGGTGAGCTCGATGTTCACCTTGGCGAGGTAGGTGCTACCGACCTTGTAGTAGTTGCCAGCGTAGTTCGTGATCAACTTGAACGCCATATTCGTGTCCCGGGTCACACTCTTCCCGCTGATGGTGTCGATGTGCGACGCATTCAGGACGGCATCAAGCTGGATATCCGCGTGCTGGATCTGGAAGGAATTCCCTAAGGCGCCATTGCCAGTTGCGTCAATCGGGAACCAGGTTCCGAAGTACGGGGGCGCCGTGTTAATGTCCAGTTTTCCGGCCGGGTTCAAGGTAATCCGCGCCAGCTCCCCTGTGAAAGTGCATCCTGCACCTGACACGGGGCAGTCATTCCCGAACTTCGCAACGGCCACGGTTCCTCCACCGACGGCTGGCACGTTGAGGTTCGTTTCATAGACAAAGGCCACGTCTCCCGCTACAAGGGTGTTAACGTCGGGTGTCCTCGCCATGGCGGGTACCGCCAGGAGGGCCACGACAACGAGAGCCGCGACCATGAACTTCATGGTACTCTTCATGCTTTACCTCCTTACATTCACAGGCATGCTGTCAGAGCATTTCGGCGATTGCCGAAATCGTGTTCACAATGCCCGATACTCCGATTGAACGGAATATGTGGTAGTGTTTGTGAATCGGTTAATATATCTTTTGTGGTTGGACTCCGGGATAAAACCGGTTTTGAAGGCCCCATTCACCCAGTTATGCCATTAAAACAATGGAATCGGCCGAATCCCGGGTTAAACGGTGAGATACAGGCGGGATGTTCCCCCACCCCTGCACACCTTCTCGTCGAAAGACAGCGCTCCGCATCCTTCATCACGACGATCCGTGCCCTGACCTTCCTTCTCGACAACGGACGTGCCCCGCGAGCCTCACATTCCCTGCCGGATTGATTCTCATACCTTAATGGCTTTTCAGAATGACGTACTCCTCCATGCGGATCATCCGTGCACCGAACCTTGGTCGGGCCCACGAGCTCGCGGTGAAGACGGTGCTCGAGAAGGGGTGGGTGCTCGAGACCGAGGACGGGGAGGCGACAGTGGAGTGCGACGAGATCGGGATCCGGGTGGAGGAGCCCTTCGCCGCCCCGATGGCCTCCCCCCGCTCGCGCTTCCAGCAGAGGTTCCTCGAGAAGTACGCCGATGACCTGATCCACGGGACCCCGGCGGAGTTCGAGTACGACTACCATGGGCGCCTCTTCGACTGGGGGGAAGGGCTTTCCTCGGCGGGCAGGGAGCTTCATGTCGATCAGGTGGCCTACATGATCCGGAAGCTCGCGACACAAAAGGTCTCACGCCGGGCCATCGCCATTACCTGGATTCCCCCCATCGATGAGAAACTGGACGACTGCCCGTGCCTCCAGCTCGTCCAGTGCCTGGTGAGGGACGGGGTCCTCCGGATGAAGGTGGTCTTCCGATCCAATGACATGCTCTCCGCGGCGGGTGCGAACATGTTCGCCCTCGCCCACCTGGAGAAGTACGTGGCAGATGCCCTCGGCCTGCCCTGCGGCCCCTACACACACATCTCGCTGGTTCCCCACATTTATTATAAGAGGGACATGACCGACCTGCAGGCCTTCTGCCGGGACGGGGCCGACATCCAGCCGGTCGAAGCCGTCTGCGGGGCCTGCGGCAGGTGTGCCGGGCGGGGTCACCGGTAATACCTCTCTCCACCCGTCCGTCACCTTAATGAATCGGGCGGTTTTAAGCTGAAGGGAATAGCCCGGTAGTGTAGCGGTCAATCATGCGGGACTCTGGATCCCGCGACAGCAGTTCGAATCTGCTCCGGGCTACTTCTTTTCTTTCGGCGAGGAAGGCCGCGATCACGCCCGCGAGCCCCCGCCCCGAATCCGGTTATGCCGAGAGGATCCCGAGGGAGAAACAGATGACCGGGACCATCACCGCCCCCATGAGGTAGAGGCGGGGGACATTGATGAGGGGTGGCACCACTCCGGCGGCCGTGGCGAGAAGGAGGATGAGGAGCCCGAAGGGGCCTGAAAGGAGGATGGTGAGGACCGTGACGAGACCCATCACGGCGAGGTTCAGGTTCCGGGTCCCGAGGCCCCGGAGGATGCCCGCTGATCGCGACAGCCGGATGGTGAGGAGGTATGCCACACCCCCGGCCAGGCACCCGGCGATGAGCAGGGTGCTCATGGGAGGAAGCTCCTGGGCAGCCAGGGCGACCATCACCCCGTTCCGGGTCCGGGCCAGGGCGTAGAGGGCGGCGAGTCCCACGAAGGCATTGACGGTGTTCGCGGCACTCGCGGAGAGGATGTACTGGCGGGGCTCCCGGTCGTACCCGCCGGCCGAGGCGACCAGGGCGTTTGCCGTCGCATTGGAGAGGCCGGGAAGCCAGCCCACGATGGAACCCGCCACCGCGCCGAGAAGGGTCCGGGCCGCGATGGTTCTCCCCGGTATCCGGATCCCGGCGAACCGCTGGGCCGGGACGGGGGCGCCCGAGGCGAGGAGGAGGGCCGAGAATCCGAAGAGACCCGAGAGGAGGGGGAGGAGGACGGTGGTCCCGCCGAAGGGGTGCCAGGCGAGGAAGGAGTAGCGGAAGGAGAAGATCCCGAGGAACCCCGACACGGTGAAAAGGGAGAGGGCCCAGGAGGGTGACTCCGCCGTCACGATAAGAATACCGGCGATCCCCGTGAGGAGGATTCCCATCCCCCAGTCCAGGTACGGCTGGAGCGGCGGGAGGAGAAGGAGACACAGGATGGAGAGGGGGATGCCCACGACCACGGCGAGGGCGCTCCCGAGGGCGGCGATCCGGACTGCCTCCTCGCCAAGGCCCTCCAGGCACAGGGCATGGGCGGGGAGGACCGAGAGGGCGGTGTCCGGGTCCGGGATGCCCAGGAAGGTCCCGGGGATGCTCGAGAGGAAGGTGTGGGTAATGAGGGTGGAAAAAAGGGTCGCGGCAAGTCCCTCGGGCCCGAGGACGGAGATGAGGGGTCCCTGGAGGGAGAGGAGGGCCGATGCAACCGTATTGGAATGGACACCGGGCACGAGACCGCTCACGGTGCCCAGGGAGAGCCCGACGATACACCCGGCGAGGATACCGGCGACCACGCATACAGGGTGCGGGCACCGGGGGATAAAACCCGCTGAATGGATACGGTGATATCAGGAGAGGTGCAAGATTTCACGATGCGCATCGCGGTCACGAGGGTCGAGGGGAAGGGGGCGCGGGATGCCGAGACCTGCCGCAGGCACGGGCACGAGTGCTATACCGTGTCCCCCCTCAGGGTTGAGATCTATCCCGACCGTGTCCGCGCCTTCGCGGATGCCGCAAACCGGGGGGATCTCGACTGCATCTTCTTTGCGAGCGCGGTCCCCGCCGGGGTGGTGAGCCCCCTCCTCACCTCGCCGACCCGGGTCATCGCCATCGGGCCCCAGACCGCCCGGGTCCTCGCGAACTCCGGGATCCGGTCCGAGACCCTCCCCTCCTTCTACTCAAAGGCTCTCGTCCCGTATCTCGGGGACTGGATCCGGGGGAAGAGGATCGGGATCCCGAGGGCGGATGTTCCGAACCCGGCCCTCATCTCGGCCATCGAGGATGCCGGGGGTATCCCCGTCGAGGTGCGATGCTACGGGCTCATGGCCACCGGAATTCCCCTCGCAACCAGGGACGCGGACGCCCTCCTCTTCACGAGCGGCACCTCCTTTTCCCGGGCCGTCTGGGAGCCCCGGCCCGGCCTCCTCCTCCTCGCCATCGGCGAGGTGACCGCAGGAGCCATGAGAGACGGCGGTGTGGTCCCCGCGGTGGTGGGGGACGGGTCCCTCGAGGGGACCCTCGGAGCACTAAACAGGTACCTCGGGGGGAACCGGGAGTGAAGGAGACGGAGGGAGGAGACATCCCCCGGTCCGGGATTGTTGTCATCGACAAGCCGCGGGGACCCTCCAGCCACCAGGTGGCCGCCTGGGCCGGTAAGATCCTCGGCCTACCGGTCGGGCACGCGGGGACCCTGGACCCGGGGGTCTCCGGCGTACTCGTGGTGATGCTCGGCCCAGCGGTGAGGCTCGCCCCGTACCTCCAGAGGGGCGGAAAGGAGTACATCTGCCTCTGGAGGCTCCACGGCGATGTCCCGGGGGAGCGGATCGCGGAAGTTGCGCGGGAGTTCGAGGGCCGGATCTACCAGCGGCCCCCGAAAAAGGCGGCGGTGAAGCGGGCGCTCCGGATCCGGACGGTGAACCGGCTCGAGGTGCTTGAGCTGGCCGGAAGGCTGGTCCTTCTCCGGGTCTCGTGCGATGCGGGGACGTACATCCGTTCCCTCTGTCACCACATGGGGCTCGCCGCAGGCCCGGGCGGGTCTATGCGCGAGCTCCGGAGAACCCGGTCAGGCTCCTTCGCCGAGGCCGACACCCATACCCTCCAGGAGCTGGAGGACGCGGCCCATGACGCCAGGGAGGGGAACCCCGTCCCCCTTCAGGGGATGATCCTTCCCGTGGAGAGGGGGGTCGCTGACCTGCCCCGGCTCACGATCCGTGACACCGCGGTGGATGCCGTATGCCACGGCGCCTCCCTCGCCGGGGTCGGGGTGATGGGGGTTGAGGGGATCTTTGGATCACGGGACCCCCTGGGGGTCTTCACGCAGAAGGGTGAGCTCGTCGCCATCGCGGAGGCCCTCGTCGGGAGCGAGAAACTGGTCCCGGGATCCACCGGCCTCGTCGCCCGCCCCCGGGCGGTGTTCATGCCCCCGGCCACGTACCCGAAGGGCTGGAAAAAGCGGAAGGACAGGCAGGCGACATCCGGATGATCTCCCCGAGAGGGTAGTTCCATCCCCATAGGTATGGTTCCATCCCCCTAGGGATGGTTTAAAAAAGATCCCGACCAATGATCATTCCGCAATCTTCATTTCATGCTGAGGTAGTCTAGCGGTAAGGCGCAAGCCTGGAGAGCTTGTGGGGCGTCCTGCCCCTCGGGGGTTCAATTCCCCTCCTCAGCGCTCCCCCATTCTGTCCCTTCAAGGCGCTCCCTCGCGAGATCGAGGTACTCCCTGACGATCTCGAACCCCAGGTAGTGTCTCCCCATTCCCTTTGCCGCGGCGGCCACCGTCCCCGAGCCGAGGAACGGGTCGAGGACCAGGTCGCCCCCGCGGCTGGAGAAAGAAAGGATCTTCTTCACGAGGGCAAGAGGGAGCTTGGTCGGGGTCTTCCTCTTTCCCGTCCAGTACTCCCGGTTGATCACCCAGACATCCTCGGGGTAGTGCTCGGCCTTGGAAAAAAAGTAGTTCTTCGGATCCTTTGCCGCGAAGAGGATGTGGTAGTGGCTGGTCACGAACTTCTTTCGGGTGAAGACCCCGAACTGGTACTTCCAGATCAGGTGGTTGACCGTCGTAAAACCGGTCTCGTCCAGGGCCTGGAGCACGTCGCGGAGCCGGTTCCAGCCCGAAAAGACGTAGAGGGACCCGAGGGGGCGAAGCAGCCGGAAGGCCTGTCCCATCCATTCCAAAGTGAAGGCGAGGTAGTCCTCTGCGGCGATCTCCCGGTATCCCTCCATCACGCGGGAGCCGGTGCGGTGGTAATTGTTTCTCTGGGGGCGGAAGTCGATGGCAAAGGGGGGGTCGGTCACCACAAGGTCGACGGAGCAGTCGGGCACCTTCGGCAGAAGCTCCCGTGCATCCCCGGGGTAGATCCGGTCGATGCGGAACGGGCCGCAACGGCCGGTCACCGGCATTCCCCTGCTGCCTCCCTCCCGAGCCGGAAGGCACGCAGGTTCATATCGACGGTCTTCGGGGGGACCGACCGGCGGATGGCCTCCTCGAGAGACTCCTGCTTGAGGGGGATCCGGAGGGACCCCGCCCCCACCATGACCATATTCTGGGTGAGGGGACTCCCTGCCTCCACCGCTTTCTTGTCTGCATCGAGAACGCAGGGACCGAGGTCGGCGATACGCCCGAGGATCTTCTCCTCGGTCGGGACCTCGAGCTTCTGCATATAGACGGATGTCGGAACCTGGACGAGCCGGTTTGCCACGAGGGCCCCGCCCGGCTTCAGGTAGTGGCGGTACCGCAGGGCCTCCAGGAGCTCGAAGGCCATGAGGAGGTCTGCCCCGCCCGGAGGGATGAGAGGGCCGAACTGCCCGTCGATCCTGATGTGGCACTCCACCGATCCCCCGCGCTGGGCCATGCCATGGGTCTCGGCGGCCTTCACCCCGCGGCCCTCGATCATGCAGGCCTCACCGATGACGTTGGAGGCGAGGATCACCCCCTGCCCCCCCGTTCCCACGATGAGGAGGTCGTAGGAGCCGGTCATGCCTTTCCCTCCGGGCCGATGGCCCCCGACGGGCAGATCTGGGCGCAGACCCCGCACCCGCTGCAGAGCTCGTTGATGGCAGCCCGGTCGTCAACCATCTCGATGGCAGGGCACCCGAACCGGATGCAGGTCCCGCAGACGGTGCATGCGTCCCGGTCCACCTCGTAGGCTCCCCGCCGGACGCCGGCCCTCCGCGCGGTGATGACGCAGGGCTGCTTCGCGATGACGACCTTTACCCCCTTCTGGGCCTTCGCCGCCTTCATTACCTCGACGGTGGAAGCCAGGTCATAGGGGGAGACCGTCTCCACGAAGATGACCCCGCACGCCCGGCAGATGGCCTCCAGGGAGACGGGCGCCCTTGTCTCCCCCGCCGCGGTCATGCCGGAGACCGGGTTCGGCTGGTGGCCGGTCATCGCCGTGGTCCGGTTGTCCAGGATCACGAGGGTCATCTCCGCCCCGTTGTACACGGCGTTCAGGAGCCCGGGGATCCCTGAGTGGAGGAAGGTGGAATCACCGATGGTTGCGACCACTTCCCGGGGATCCCCGGCATGGTTGATCCCGCTCCCGAGCGACGGGGCCGACCCCATGCAGATGGTGGTATCCACGACCCCGAGCTGGAGCCCGAGGGTGTAGCAGCCGATGTCGCTCGGGTAGACCGCGTCGCGCCAGACCTTCTTGATGGCAAAGAAGGTGGGGCGGTGCATGCACCCGGCGCACATGATGGGGGGGCGCATGGGGACGTCCGGGACCGGTGCCGGCGGGGCTCCGGTCTGCTTCGGGATGTATCCCTTTGCCGCGAGGATGGCCGAGACCGGGGCGAGGGAGAGCTCCCCCTCGGACGGTACCGTTCCGTCGATCTTCCCCGCGACCGGCACCCCGCCGGATACCTGGCGCACCAGCTCCTCGATGACGGGCTCTCCCTCCTCGATGACGAGGATCTTCCGGTGCCCTTCGATGAAGGTGCGGAGAGCCTCCCAGTCGACGGGATAGGCGCCGATCTTCCCGAGGGAGACCCCCTTGGGAAGGATCTCCTCAGCGTAGGTCACCCCGATGCCGCCCGCGATGATGGCATTTTTCCCCCTCCTTTCGAACCGATTGTAGTTCCTGTCGGCGAGGACCTTCGTGACCTTCGGCTGCTTCTCGTTCAGGGCCCTGTGGAGGGGCCGGGCATGCCCGGGGATCAGAACAAACCTTTTCGGGTCGCGGGGAAACTCCGCCTTGCGGGTCCCTGTCCCGGCCTTCCCGAGGGTTACGTCGCTCCGGGAGTGGCAGATCCGGGTCGTGGGCCGGAAGATGACCGGGAGGCCGATCTCCTCCGAGAGGGCAAAGGCATCGATGACCATGTCATGGGCCTCCTGGACGGTGGCCGGGTCGAGGCAGGGGAGGTGGGCGAACCGGGCATAGCAACGGGTGTCCTGCTCGTTCTGGGAGCTGTGGGCGAAGGGATCGTCGGCGCACATGATGACGAAGCCGCCGTTCACCCCGGTGTATCCGCTCGTCATGAGGGGGTCGGCGGCGACGTTCATCCCGACGTGCTTCATGGTCACGAGGGCCCGCAGGCCGCACCAGGCCGCCGCGAGGGCGTTCTCGAAGGCCACCTTTTCGTTCACCGACCATTCCACGTAGAGGGGCCGCTCCTCCTGGACCCGGAGGATGTCGATCACCTCCGAGGACGGGGTGCCGGGGTAGCCGCTCGCGAAGTCCACCGAGGCTTCGAGGGCCGCGTGGGCGATGGCCTCGTTGCCCAGGAGATACCGTTTCGTCATGGAGGGAATCACCGGTTTCCTGCCCCGGAGGGAACCGGGGCGGGCTCGATATGCTGATTTTTCATTCATAACCTATAAAAACCCGGGTGCTTTAGACTATAGGGTATTACCTTCTATCCGGGCCCGTAGCATAGCCAGGTGGTGCGCCCGGCTGATAACCGGGAGGTCATGCGTTCGAACCGCATCGGGCCCATTCGAGAATACGAGAGAGGGATTTCCAATGGATGCGCGGCAGGCGGGGATTCTCATCGGCGGTCTCGTCATCGCGGGAGTCCTCTTCCTCCTCGTGGACATCTATCTCGCGGGGATCGTCCTCATCCTCGATATCACCCTTGCCATCGCCTTCCACATCATGGGGGAGACCCATCACCTCCCCGAGGTGGCCTGTTTCCTCTCCGAGGACGCGAAAAAGGTCGTGCTCGTGAACCGGGGCAATGACCGGGCCCTCGCCATCCACGTCACCCTGGTCCCCCTCGACCGGGAGTTCGACCTTCCCGAGCTTGCCGCCGACGGGAGGTACGAGGTTTCCCTGCCGGGCATGATCTCCGAGGCCAAGGCCCTCGTGAGCTACGAGAACGGCGCCGGGCGGAAATTCACCCGGACCATCCGGCTCTCGGCGACCGGGGAGAGCGAGGAGGATCTCTTAAAGCCCGTCTTTCCCATCTTCGGATGGAAATGAGGGGTTCGCGAGCCCACAGGCGAGTGAACACCTCATTCTCACCGTAAGGTGGGAAATGAGGGTCCCCTGGGTTCGCATCCACGGTCCCCTTTTCCCATGTTCGGATGGAAGTGACGGGCCCGTGGGCTATGTGCCCACGGATCCGTCATTCTCACCGTAAGGTGGAAAGTGACGGGTTCGCGAGCCAAGGGCGAGTGAACACGTCATTCCCACCGTAAGGTGGGAAGTGACGGTCCCGCAATCTATCCGCCGGCGGGCTCCTTCTTCCCCTCTTCGGAGGGGAGGGCAGGTGCCCCGAAGAGGAAATCGATCACCTTCCCGAGCGCCTCGACGATATCCCGGTCTGTCTCCAGGTAGTCCCTCATGGCCCGGTAGAGCATGAACATGGCCTCGAGGCCGTAGATATCGAGGACCTGCTCCGGGGTAAGGGGGTTCAGGTACGAGTCCATGAAGACGGGATCCGAGCTGTACATGATCTCGTAGAACTTACCGTCCTCGGACAGGACGCAGAACTGGTCGGCGATGGGCCTTGTCACGTCATCGGGCCGGAACTTTGCGGGCTCGGTCTTCCCGAGGATGAGGAACTTCTCCTGGTAGTACTCCGCGTTGTACGGTTCTCCTTTGCTGTCGAGCTTGGCCCGCTTCACCATGGAGAGGCCGACCCGGGAGATCACGGGTGCCGAAGTTTTGGCCATCTTTTCGAGGAGCCTCGCCTTCCCCTCGAGGATCTGCCTTGCCTTGTCCTCCTTCCCCGTGTTCAATTCCTCGAGCTGTTCGAAGATCAGGTCAAAACCCTTCTCGATATCGTCCATGGGGCTCTTCTCTCCCGGTTTAATCCCTGAGAGCTTGCCCGGCACATATACCCTGCGCCTTTCTCACGGAACGGCCGAGTCAGTGTCCGGAAAACGGCGGGAACGGCACCACGTTATTCGGTCTGCACTCCCCCGAAGCCGAACCTCCGGTTCGCCTTCGTCTTCCTGATGAAGTTACGCAGGCGCCTCCGGAAAGCATCCTCCCCATGCCTTCTCCCTCCTTCGATGTATGCGATCCTGATTCTCCGGTAGATCGCCGGGAACCGCTGGAAATTCTCCCAGACCTGCGGATCCTCCTGGAGGGCCTCGAGGATGTCAGGGGCGATCCGGAGCTCCTGCTCCCCCTCCAGGAGCCGAAGGTCGGGGAAGACCGCCAGGCCGGCGGATGTCATCCTCCCGAGCCGTATGAGCCGCCTCATCCGCTCGATGTTTGCCTGGGAGAAGGACCCCTTACCCTTCCGCCTGGTGAAACGCTGGGCAAAGGTGTCATCATCGATCCGCTTCGCATTGCTGTCGATCCAGCCGAAACAGAGGGCCTCCTCGACGGCGTCCGCGTAGGGGATACGGGGTTTCCCCGTATGTTTCTTTGGGTACAGAAGCCAGATGTCGTCCCTCAGGTCATGATTTGCCGAGAGCCAGGCACGCCATTCCTCCCGATCCTTCACGTAGAGGGTCTCCATGCTTTCACCCTTCATCCGCCCGGGAACAGGATCATCGCCTTGCCGCGTCTTAAGCCCTCGGAACCCGTCTCGCCGGCTATAGTCCACGCCGGCCGAGCGAGGAGCCCGATGGGCATCAGCCCGAGGGGGAACCAACGGGGCGAAGCACCGGTGGAGAGCATAACGCTTAACCGTGAAAAGCGTATCCGGTTACTGATGATCCGGGTCGGCCTCCTGGGATGCGGAAACGTGGGGCGCATCATCGCAAGGGAGCGGGTCGGGGTTGAGATCGCCGCGGTCCATGACCGGATCCCCGAGAGGGCCGAGGAGGTTGCCGGGCTCTGCGGTGCCGTGGCATACCGGGACTTCGCGGACTTCGTCCGTGCGGACCTCGATGTCATCGTGGAGGCGGCCTCGGTGGCCGCGGTCAGGGAGCATGCCGCGGAGATCCTCTCCCACGGGAAGGACCTCGTCATCCTCTCCGTCGGGGCCCTCGCCGACCGGCCCTTCCGGGACCGGCTCGTCGCTCTCGCGGGGGAGAAGAAGCGGAGGATCCACATCCCGAGCGGGGCCATCCTCGGGCTCGACAACCTGAAGGTCGGCCAGATCTCCCCCTTAAAGAGGCTCCTCCTCAGGACCACGAAGAGCCCGGACTCCCTGAACATCCGGGCCGAAAAGAGGATGATGATTTTTTCGGGGAAGGCCAACGACTGCATCCGGGAGTTCCCGAAGAACATCAACGTGGCCGTGGCCCTCGGCCTCGCCGCCGGGCGGGAGGCAGATGTCGAGATCTGGATCGACCCCTCCGTGGACCGGAACATCCACGAGATCGAGGCAGAAGGGGACTTCGGGGAGATCTTCATCCGGGTCTCCAATGTCCCGAGCCCCGATAACCCGGCCACGAGCTACCTCGCGGCCCTTTCCATCCTCACGCTCCTCCGGAACCTGGACGGGCCCCTCGTGGTGGGCACCTGAAATGCCCTCCTCCCTGCCCCTCGCCGATCTCCTCCGGTTCGTCGAGGAGGACGCCCCGACCGGGGACCTCACCTCCTCGGCCCTCGCCCCCCTCGGCCGGTGCCGGGCCGAGATCCGGGCGAAGGCGACCGGAGTGATCGCCGGGATCGAGGAAGTATCTGCCCTGTTCTCCCATTTCGAAGTCACCGTCACAACGGGGATCCGGGACGGGGATCCCTGCACCCCGGGGTCCCTTGTCCTCTCCCTGGAGGGGGAGGCGGACCGGATCCTCCTCGTGGAGCGGACGGCCCTGAATATCCTCTCGCGGATGAGCGGGATCGCAACGGCCACCCGTGCCATGGTCGAGGCGGCGAGGAGAGTGAGGCCGTCCCTCCGGATCGCAGCGACGAGAAAGACCTGCCCGGGGATGCGGGTGCTCGACAAGAAGGCCGTGGTCCTGGGCGGAGGGGAGGCACACCGGGCCACCCTCTCGGATGCGATCCTCATCAAGGACAACCACCTGAGACTCCTCCCCCTCGGGGAAGCGGTGAGGAGGGCACGGGGCCGGGCCCCCTCCGGCCGGATCGAGGTGGAGGTCACGAGCCGCGAGGAGGCGGTCCTTGCCGCCGAGGCCGGCGCGGGGGTCATCATGTTCGACAACATGGACCCCCCTTCCATCGGGGATGCCATCCGGGAGCTCGAGGCACGGGGCCTCCGGAGGCGGGTCCTCCTCGAGGCCTCGGGGGGGATCGGCCCGGGGAATCTGGAGGAGTATGCCTCCCTCGACCTCGACCGGATCTCTTCCGGTTCCCTCACGCACTCGGCCCGTGCCCTCGACCTCTCCCTCGAGGTCGTCTCCCGGACCGGCTAGCCCCGGGGCCTCACGACCCAGGAACCCTTCAGGGTCCGAAGGCCCGTGACCGCGATGTAGCCGCAGGCGAGCCCGATCCCGAGCATCACGAGGCCGACGAGGAGATCCGAGGGCGTCGCGAGCCCGGCAAGGAAACCCATGACGGCCCCGATGATGGCGCCGGGTCCCCCGATGGCATAGACCCTTTTGACCGAGAGGCCGAGGAGGAGGAGGAGGAGGAGGCCGGCGGTCACCCGGATGTAGATGTCAGGAAGGAGGTTTTCGATGAAGGCCGTGAGGGGCCAGAAGACATTGTCCGGATAGTAGTAGGAGGGATCCATGAAAAATCCCGTCAGGATGAGCAGGCCGATGGCAAATCCGAAAAGGATGATGAGCTCCACCTTCAATCGCGCAACGGCCCGGTGCATCCCGTGTCCCTTCCCGAGGGTATCCCCTGAAATAGGTTCGGGAGCCCCTCATAAATCCTTTCGGTTCACCGGGCCCGCTCTCCTCATCGGATTTCCCGCCGATACCAGAAACCGCAAACCATTAGTGCAATGAAGCCGTAAACTCCCGACTATCCGAGGTTTTCGCACATGGCCGACCCCGATCCGCCCGGAGGAGAGGCAGAAACCGCACAGCCGGATGTACCCGAGGAGGAGAAGGTCGACGAGGTCCCCTACCTCATCGATCTCCTGGTACACCCGGAGCTGAACGTCCGGTGGCGGGCGGCCGAGGCCCTGGGTGAGGCCCGGGACCCGAGGGCGGTCGGGCCCCTCATCGCGGCCCTCAGGGACCCGTTCCAGGATGTCTCCTGGATGGCCGCCGAGGCCCTCGGGAAGATCCGGGACCCCGCTGCAGTCGAACCCCTGATCGAGTCTCTGAAGACGGGAGAGAAGTGGCTCCGCCAGGGGTCGGCGTGGGCCCTCGGGAAGATCGGCGATCCCCGGGCCATCGGGCCCCTCACCGCCGCCCTCAAGGACCCGAAGGCTGATGTGCGCAAGAACGCCGCCTGGGCCCTCGGCCAGTTCGCCGGGGAGCAGGTCATCGCCGCCCTCTCCGAGGCGATCCAGGACCCGAACCCGGCGGTGCAGAGGGCGGCCCAGCAGGCCCTGGAGACCGTGAAGAAGAAAGGGGAGGGGAAACCCCCGGAAAAACCCCCTGAGAAACCGCCTGAGAAGGCCTGATTTTTTTTACCGGGCATCCGAATGGTGCCCATCATCTTATATCGAAAAAACGAGTACCTGTAAAGGCAACGGGGTCTGTCTTTCGTGCTCTCGCTTCTCGACTCGGCTCTTTTCACCTGGATCGTGCTTCCGGTCCTCATCTTCGTCGCACGGATCTGTGATGTCTCCCTCGGGACCATCCGGGTCATCTTCGTCTCCCGGGGCTACCGGCACCTCGCCCCCCTCCTCGGCTTCTTCGAGATCTCCATCTGGCTCTTTGCCATCGGGCAGATCATGCGGGATATCAACGATATCTCCATCTACATCGCCTATGCCGCCGGGTTTGCGACGGGGACCTATGTCGGCATCACCCTCGAGGAAAAGCTCTCCCTGGGCACGGTCCTCGTGCGGGTCATCACCGGGCGGGACTCCTCAACTCTCGTCGACGCGCTGAAGGCGGCCGACTATGGTCTCACGATCCATGCCGCAGAGGGTGCCGAGGGCCCCGTGACCATCGTCTTCACCGTGGTGAAACGCCAGGAACTCCCCAGGATCATCGGGATCATCAAGGAGTTCAACCCCCATGCCTTCTACTCGGTGGAGGATGTCAGGCACGCGAGCGAGGGGGTCTTTCCCGCCCGCGAGGGAGGGGTTCTCAGGAGCTACATGGATCCCCGGCGGTTCTTCGCGAAGAAGAAGTGAGTGGGAACCCCGGCTCCGTCCCGAGGGGCCCACAACCCCCGGGACAACCCCGGCTCCCTGCGGGACCCGGGGTTCGGTCAGAGGGAGTCGACACCCTCGCTCATCCGGAATTTCTTTCCGCAGGCCGGGCAGAAGGCGAGCTTTTTCCGGTCGAGTTCTCCGAGAGTTCTCGGGGGGAACATCACGCACTCGGGATCGGCGCAGTGCTCGAGGCCGAAGAGATGGCCGATCTCATGGGCCCCCTCCTTGGCGATCCGTCCCGTGAGATCGGAGTCCTCCCGCGTGCGGCCGTAATACCCGTTGTCCAGGCGTGCAGTGGAGACCACGGCCGCGCCCACCGACTGCCGGGCGAGGCCGAAAACGAAGTCCTGCCCCCGGACCGAGAGGTCGTGGGGGACGACGAGAAGGATGGGCTCGGTGCAGCCTCTCTGCCTCTTGAAGAGCTGGATGCGCGAGAGGATCTTCTGGGCGTCGTACTGGTCCCGTCCCCGATCGTAACCGGAGAGGAGGATGCAGCTCTCCTCGACCGCGAGGTCACTGCCCAGGATCGACCGGATCCGTTTCTCTACGCCGGATTCCAGCCCCCGGGGCGCATCCTGATCCCAAAAGATTTTGATGCGCATTAGCAATAGGTGTGGTGATGGGCCCGTATAAACGTATTGAGCGCCTTATCGGGGATTATATCAGGGGAAATTACCATTGCGTCGTTGAGGTGGGGGTGGGACAGAACCCCGTTTCGGCCCTGAGGATCCGGGATGCGGGGATCCCCATCCGGTGCACCGATATCCGGCCCATGCCCTTCCCAGGCGGGCCGGAGGTCGTGCGGGACGACATCTTTACCCCCGATATGAGCTTGTATACCGGGGCCGACATCATCTACTCCATCCGGCCGGGGGTGGAAATGATCCCGCCTCTCATCGCTCTCGCGGAAAGGGTAAACGCGGACCTCATCGTCTACCACCTGGGGAACGAGATCTACGGGGACGGCGGCGAGATTATCGACTGCGGGGTGATCCTGCACCGGTACCGTTCACGCCGAATGGGAGAGAAGTGACTTTTTTCTCCCTCGGGGGATTGAGATCCCCCCTCGGGTTTCAAAAGAGGGAGGACTGACCGCCCGATCCCTTTCTTCCGGGGTCCTTCCCCCTGGGTTTCGCCTCCCCTTCCTTCTTTGACTCCTTCCTCGCCATCGCCTCCTTTGCCTCGCCGTCGTCCTTCTCCTGCTTTTCGGCCGCGAGGACAACCTCCTGCGCCCGTGCCCGGTCGTGGAAGAGCAGGGTGAGCTCGTCGGCATTGAGGGAGAGGTCCCTTGTGTGGGCGACCGGGTTCCCCTCGACGAGGAGGGAGAGGAGGGTCAGCTGGTCCTCCCGGAGGACCTCCGGGGGGATGTGGGCCCGGTCCCCGATCTTCCGAATGAGGGACTCCCGGATCGCCCTCTGGCGCCGGTAGCCGGAGATACGCCGCCACCGGGCCGGCGGCAGGATCCGGGCCCTGACCCCGCGGCCTCCGGCGGCGAGGGACGACCCGAGGACCATGAGGGCATTTGCGTACCGCCAGAGGGAGTAGTACTGCCGCCTGAAGGTGAGGCCCAGGTATTCGTCGGCACGGGCCACCCACCGGTACGCGAGGGCCAGGGATCCGGCATCGGGGAGATGGACGAGGTTTGCCTCGATCCACTGGAGCACCGTGTCGGGAGGTTCGTCCGTTGCCCGTGCCGCGGCGAGGAGGGTGTCCTCCCTCCCCTTGAAGAGGGAGAGGATGAGGTCGAAGATGGAGACCCTCTCGTCCTTCGGCGAGGACACGACATCCCCTTCGCCGATCCGGTTCCTCCCCTCCGATGCACCCTGGAGCATGTTGATGGAGGACCGGAGGTCGCCTCCCCCGTCTTCGGCGATCCTGACGAGGGCGGCCTCGGAGCAGGCGATCCCCTCGCTCGCGCAGATGAACTTCAGCCTGGGGACGATGGACCGTGCCTGGACCGCCCTGAAGAGAACCGGCTCGCACCTCGTCCGGATCTCGGAGGGGATGGCGTAGAGGTCGTTCGCGATGAGGAGGATGGGCTGGCGGGAGGTGCGGATCACCTCGAGGATCTCCCGGGCCCCGCCCCGGTCGGCGGTCCCGTGGAGGTTGTCGGCCTCGTCGAAGACGATGAGCCTCCTTTCGGCCCCCGAGAGGCTCGCCGTGACCCCGGCAACGCCCGCGACCCGCTCGATAACATCCTTTGTCCGCTGGTCGCTCGCGTTCAGCTCAAGGATCTCCCAGCCCATGTCCCGGGCGAGGGCGTGGGCCGAGGAGGTCTTTCCCGTTCCCGGTTTCCCGTGGAGGAGGAGGGGCTTACGGCCCGGACTCCAGGACCGGGCCCACTCGTACATGGCCTTTACGGCGGGCCCGTTCCCGACGAGATCGCCGAGGGTCCGGGGCCGGTACTTCTCTGCCCAGTCCATACCCCATCATCGGTCAGAAATGAAATAAATTATCTCTCATGAAGACCGAAAGAATACCCTGGAAGGAACGCTCGGATGGTTGAAAAGAGCTGCTCCCTCGACTCGGTGAAAAAGGCGGTCCGCGAGTACGAGGGGGTCACGAGGAAGCACGCCATCGGCGAGATGATCAAGGCCCTCCGTATCGATGCCCCCGATGTCATCGCCTCCTTCGGCGAGGATGCCGCGGTGATCCGGCACGACGACCAGGCCCTCCTCCTCGCGGCCGACGGGATCTGGAGCAAGCTCATGGAGGCGGATCCCCACTGGGCCGGCTACTGCTCGGTCCTCGTGAACATCCATGACATCGCGGCCATGGGAGGCCGCCCCATCGCCCTCGTGGACGTCCTCTCTCTCTCCGACGAGGGAATCCGGGAACACGTGACGGCCGGGATGCTTGCGGCCTGCGAGCAGTTCAATGTGCCCATCGTGGGCGGCCACCTCCACCCCGACACCCCGTACAGCGTCATCGACGTGGCCATCCTCGGGATCGCCCGCCTGGACTCGGTCATCTACTCCCACACGGCGAATAGCGGCGACGAGGTTATCGCGGCCATCGACCTCGACGGGAGGGTCCACCCCTCGTGCGCCCTCAACTGGGACTCGGTCACCATGAAGTCGCCGGAACGCGTGAGGGCCCAGATCCGGCTGCTCCAGGAGCTCGGCGAGACCCACCTGGTCACCGCGGGGAAGGACATCAGCAACCCGGGGGTCATCGGTACCCTCGGGATGCTCCTCGAGATGAGCGAGAAGGGGGCGGTCATCGAGCTCGATGCCATCCCGAGGCCGGACCTGAAGGCCCATGGCATCGGTTTCGAGCAGTGGGTCCGGATGTACCCCGGGATGGGCTTCGTGCTCACGGCGAAAAAGAGGCATGTCGACGAGGTCTGCCGGAGGTTTGCATCGGTGGGCATGACCGCCCGCTCCATCGGGCACCTGAACGGGGACCGGAACCTCTGCATCGAGCACGGGGGGGAGCAGGCCTCTGTCTTTGACCTGAAGAGGGAGAGCGTGATGGGGATCGTGACGAATCCCTGCGAACTCAACCTATGAGGATCGGCATCGGGGCCGGGCGCGATATCGGGAAGGTTCTCGCCTCCGCAAAAAGGGTGAAGGCCGGCATCCAGGTCCTTTGCTACACATCCCGGGAGTCTGCCGGGGAAATTCGTGATCCTTCCCTCATATTGAGCGACCGGCCCGGGGAGGCTCTCGTGAAGGCCCTCATGGAGGGCGAGATCGACGCTGCTGTCCGGGGTTCCCTCCCTTCGAATGACACCCTCCGATCCCTCAGGGAGGCGACCGGGGTCGATCACCTGCTGAGGATTGCCCTCCTCTCCACCCGGAAGGGCCGGATGTTCCTCCTCGCCCCGGTCGGCGTGGATGAAGGGTGGACCGTCGGCGAGAAGGTGGAGCTCGTGGAACGAGGGAGGGCCCTCGCTGCCCGGTTCGGTCTCCCCCCCGAAGTTGCGGTCCTTTCCGGCGGCCGGCTCGGGGACGTGGGCCGGCACCCGGCCGTTGACCGGACCATCGCCGATGCCGAGATGGTCGCCCGGCTCACCGGGGCCGTTCACCGGGAGATCCTCATCGAGGATGCCATCCGGACGGCCGGCATGATCCTCGCCCCGGACGGCATCTCGGGGAACCTCATCTTCCGCACCCTGGTCCACCTCGGGGAGGGGAAGGCCCACGGGGCCCCCGTAGTAAATATCGACAGAATCTTTGTGGATAGCTCGCGCGCTTCCCCGGATTACTCGAATGCCCTGATTACCGCCTCTAAGCTGGCAAAAAGGTGAAAATCCCTTAAAACGGGTTTTTTCGGGAAATACCCCCATATTTCCGTTTTTCATCTAGCCCGTATTTCGTCTCCATCCGTCGATACGGGGGATTTGGTGCCTCCTTCGAGATAAGAAATCCTGATTTCTTGAGCAAATGGAAAGAAAAGTATAAATATTGACTCATAGAGTAATTTGTGGGTGAAATGTGATGGCTGATTTACCAATCGCCGCTGTCGTTCGCATTGCCAAGAAGAACGGCGCAGAGCGGGTCGGGAGCGATGCTGCCGCCGCCCTGGTCGCCAAGGCCGAGGCCTACATCGCGAACCTGACGAAGGAGGCAAACCGCCTCGCCCAGCACGCCGGAAGGAAGACCATCAAGGAAGAGGATGTTGATCTCGCGGCAAAAACCTCCTGAATCAACCCTTTTCAGTCCAGGCGTTTTTACACAGGATCTTTTCTATCGCGGCGTTTTCATAACGGTTGATCCGGCAGTTCATCAGGCATTTTACTTAAGGGGAGGCGTTCCAGGATATGCCCCTCGTCGATTCCTTCGGGAATCTCCGTTCAGAGACTTCATCTCCTCACGTCGGTTCCTTTGGAACCTCCGTCCTAGAAGACTCCCTTCGTGCTCGGCACGCCCTCTTCGCCGGGGACCGTGGCGACGGCCTCCCCGAGCGCCCGACCAAAGGCCTTGAAGACCGCCTCGCACTTGTGGTGATCCGACCTTCCCGTGAAAGTTATGTGGGCGGTGAGACCGCCGTGGGTGCAGAGGCTCGCAAAGAAGTGCTCGAAAAGCTCCGGCGGGATGGTCCCGAGGGACGGGGAACCGAAGGAGCCGGTGAAGACGAGGTAGCTCCGCCCGCCGCAGTCGAGGGAAACCTGGGCAAGGGACTCGTCCATGGGGACGGAGGCAAAGCCGAACCGCCGGATCCCCTTCCCGTCGCCCACTGACTTCCGGATAGCCTGCCCGAGTACGATGCCCGTGTCCTCCACCAGGTGGTGGGGATCGACCCCGAGATCCCCTGTGGCCTTCACCTCGAGATCGAACCTCCCGTGGCGTGCGAAGGCCCCGAGCATGTGGTCGAGGAAGGGGAGGCCGGTCTCCACCGCCGCCTTCCCCGTCCCCTCGAGGGTGATACCCACCGTGATCTTCGTCTCGCCCGTCTTCCGCTCAATCTTTCCCTTCCTCATCGGCATGCCTCCATCGCCTTTCCCAGATCGATCTTTCCGCTGTAGAGAGCTGACCCGAGGACCACCCCCGCGGCCCCGAGGCCCTTCAGGGCCGCGAGATCGGCGAGGCTCGTGATCCCTCCAGCCACCACGACAGGGAGCCGGGTGGCCGCGAGGAGTCTCTCCACGGGTTCGCGCCGGGTGCCCTCCTCGAGCCCCTCCACGTCGACGTTCGTGAACAGGAGGGCCCCGGCCCCCAGGTCCTCGAACCGCCGGGCCCACTCCAGGTAGTCGCCGCGGGGGGCGGTCCACCCCTCGACCACCACCTCACCCCCCCGGGAATCCACGGATGCCATGACCCGCGAGGGGCCTGCCTCGCCGGAGAGGGTGCGGACCGTTTCCGGATCCCTCACGGCGAGGGTCCCGAGGATGACCCGATCCACCCCCGTATCGAGCCACCCCCGGGCGTCCTCGAGGGACCGGATACCCCCGCCGAGCTGGGTGAAGACGCCGGTCTCCCGGAGGATCTCCCGGATCTTCCCGGCGTTCGCCCCCGACTCACCAAAGGCCCCGTCGAGGTTGATGACGTGGAGGGCCTCTGCCCCGGCCCGGACCCATCGCCGGGCACAATCGAGGGGATCGCCGAAGGCCTTCGCGGTCTCCCTCCTCCCCTGGACGAGCTGGACACACCTCCCCCCGAGGATGTCCACCGCGGGAAAGACAGTCATCCCCATGTCAGCGTACCATCCGGTCGATGGGGACCACGAGGATGTCCCGTGCCCCGGCCTTCTTCAGGAGGGGGATGAGCCGGTAGATCCGCTCCTCCTCGACGACCGCGTGGACGGCGACGAGGTCCTCGGAGGAGGCAACCTCCATGACCGTCGGCCCGGAGAGGCCGGGAAGCACCTTCTTCACCTTCCCGAGGGCCGGCCTCCTCACGTTCATCATGAGGTAGCACTGCCCCCGGGCCCGGACCACACTCTCGATGGCGACCCGGATCTCCTCCACCTTCTCCGCCTTGTCCCGGCAGGCGGCCTTGTTCCCGATGAGCCGGGTCGAGGTGGCCAGGATCTCGGCGACCTCCCTCAAATTGTGGGTCCGGAGGGTGTCCCCCGAGGAGGTGAGATCCGCGATGGCATCCGCGATGCCCAGGTGGGGGGTCACCTCGCAGGCCCCGCCGACCCGCACCACGGCGATGGGGATCCTCCGCTTCCCGAAGAAGGCCTGGGCGAGGCAGGGGAACTCTGTCGCCACCCTCGCCCCCCTGAGATCCCCGACCTTCGTCACCTTCGACTCCTCGGGCACTGCCACGACGAGCCGGGCCTTCCCGATCTGAAGATCCAGGAGCTCCTCCACCTCTGCCCCCCGCTCTGCCACCATGTCGAGGCCCGTGATCCCGAGGTCCGCAACCCCGGTTGCCACATACTCGGGAATATCGGCCGGCCGGGCATAGAGTATCTCCACGAGCGGGTCCCGGGTCTTCGCGATGAGCCGGCGCTCGTTTCCCTCCGAGGCGTGGAGACCGCTCTTTTCGAGGATCTCCCTGACGGGGACCGCGATCCTTCCCTTGTTCGGGACCGCGAGCCGGACCCGGTCAGAAGGTCTTGAGCTCACCGGAAATTACCTTCTCCGTGATGCAGGTGATGTTCTCAAAGGAGGAGTCCATGACGGACTCGACCTCCCGGGAGATGGCCTTGAAGCTCGCCCCGTTCTTCGGGATGATCTGGGCACTCGCAACGAGGGGCTGGTCGATGGGGTTCCCGATCTGGGAGAGGATGCGGATGTAGATCTCCTCGATCCCCTCCACCTTCTCCACGCACTCCCGGGCGACCTGGGTGGAGAGGAGGTTGTAGATCTTCCCGATGTGGTTGATGGGGTTTTTGCCCGAGGTCGCCTCCATGGACATGGGCCGGTTCGGGGTGATGAGGCCGTTGCAGCGGTTGCCCCGCCCGACGGAACCGTCGTCCCCCATCTCCGCCGAGGTCCCGATGACCGTGAGGAACACCGAGCCGGTGTCCGGGTTGTCGGCGGTGTTCACCTCGACCACGACCTGCCGGTTCGTGTGCCGCCGGGCCTCCTTTTCGAGCTCCTTCTGCATCGTCTCCTTGATCTCGAGATACTCGTGGATGCCCGAGCAGTACCGTCCCACCATAGCGCACGCGACGGTGAGCTTGATGATGTCCCCGTCCCGGAGGGCCATGATCTTCACGTCCTGCCCGAGGACCGGGTACTTCCTCCGGAGGGAGCCGTCGATGGCGTCCGAGAGGCTCCGGACGATGGTTTCGGCCTCCGAGAAGGGGGCGTGGCCCACGCCGAAGGAGGTGTCGTTCGCCCGGGGCTTCGTGTCCTGGCAGGGCCGGAAGACCTCCCGGAGGTCGGTGGACCCCTCCCCGAGCCGGCAATCGACGATGACGTCCCGGTCCAGGTCTGCGTTCGTGAGGGTCTCCCGGATGTAGTCCCTCGCCGCCTTCACCGCAATGGAGTCGGTGGGGAAGTGCATCCCGTTGAACTGCTTCGTGGCCCGACCCACGAGGAGGACGTAGATGGGCTTGATGACCTTTCCCCCGCCGAAGGCCGGGAGGGTCTCCCCACCGACCACCTCGCCCTGGTCGGTGTTGTGGTGGAGAACCGCCCCGCACTCCTCCAGGTATGCCCGGCTGAGGGCACGGCTCACCGACTCGGCGATCCCGTCCATAAGGCTGTCGGGATGGCCGATCCCCTTGCGTTCCACGAGCTCGATCCGCTGCTGCTCGATGGGCGTCTGATCGAGGGCTTCCACGCGAATGTTCCTGCTCATCCTTCGCCTCTGTGATTCTGCACGCGCTTAATAGAAAAGGGTGAGGTCATCATTTAACCGTTTCCAACCGGGTATCTCCTCTCGTAGGGGCGCAGCGAGATCCGGATCTGCCCCTCCCGGAAGACCCGGATGGTCCCGCCGCTCTCGGAGATTGTCACCCCCACCACCGGGTGCTCGCGGGTGATGGCAGCGGTCGCCCGGTGCCTGCCGCCGAGGCCGCCCGGGAGAACCACGTCCCGGGCCGATGCGTCCAGGTACCGGCCCGAGGCGAGGATGAAGCCCTCGGTGTTCACCATAAAGACCCCGTCCAGCTGGGCGAGCTCCTTGATGGACTCCCAGTTCTCCCGGTTCTTCACGTCACAGACTCCCTGGTGCTGCCCCTCGTAGGGGTTGAGGATGGCCTGGTGGGAATGCCGGAGGATGGTCTCCCCGTCACCGATGATGAAGGCCGTGCCGATGGCCCTCCCCTCCCTGCCCTCCACGGCGATCTGCATCGCAAGGGAGAGGACCGAGAACATCACCTCGCTCGGGACGATGTCCTCGAACTCCCGGATCCGGATGAAGTTCTTTCCCTCCTCGATGTCATAGAGGAGGATGGCGTAGGGGAACACCCCGACGACCTGCCCCTTCTCGAGCCGGCGCTCCAGGTAGAGCTGGATGGCGGTGTCGAGCATGTGCCGCTCGGAGATCTCCAGGATGTCCGGCATGGTCAGGTCCTGGACTACATCGATCTGGAGCTCCCGGACCCAGATGATGGGGATGTCGGTCGGGCACTCGCACCTCTTCGTGTAGGAGACGATGGCCTTTGCCCCGATGGCCCCGGCGATCTTTGCCGCGGCCTCCATCATGAGATCCTCGTTCGCCATGGCCTACAGGTACCCCCGGATGAGGTCCGGGATCTCGCCCGGCCGTTCCGCGACCGCGATCCCCATGGCATCGAGGCGGCGGATCTTGGACCGGGCATCGCCCTCCCCGCCCTCGATGATGGCCCCGGCATGGCCCATCCTCTTCTCGGGAGGGGCGGTCACCCCCGCGATGTACGCGACGAGGGGGAGGTCGGTGGTGCCCGCCCCCTCTTCCTCCAGGCTCCCCCCGACCTCCCCGATGAGGACCACCGCCTTCGTCTCCGGGTCGTCCTCGAACCGTTCCAGGACGTCGGAGAAGGTCTGCCCGATGACCGGGTCCCCGCCGATCCCGACCACCGCGGACTGGCCGATGCCCGCCCGGGTCAGCTCGTGGATCACCTCGTAGGTGAGGGTGCCGCTCCGGGAGACGACTCCCACGTTCCCCCGGGTGGCGAGCTGGGCCGGGATGATGCCGAGCTTGCATTCGCCGGGGCAGATGAGCCCCGGGCAGTTGGGGCCGATGACCACCGCCCCCTGCAGCCGGGCGTATTCGATGGCCTTCATCGTGTCATGGACCGGGATCTGCTCGGTGATGGCGACGATGAGCTCGATCCCCGCGTAGGCGCACTCCATGATCGAGTCCATCGCCCCCCCGGCGGGGACAAAGACGACGGCCGCCCGGGCGTCGTGCTCCCCGAGGGCATCCCGGATGCTGTTGTACACGGGGACCCCCTGGACCTCCTGGCCGCCCTTCCCCGGCGTGACTCCGGCGACCACCCCCCTGCCCCCCACCTCGCGGGCATAGGCGTGCATGAGGGGAATGTGGAACCTCCCCTGGTTCCCGGTGGCTCCCGTGACGATGACTCCCGTGGTCCTGTCGGCGTAGATCATCGACTCGCCCCCACGGCCTCTTTCACGGCCGTCGCCCATGTGAGGACGGTGGTAGTGCGGTCATCGTACATCATCGGGTCGTCCCCACAGCTTCTTTCACGGCCTCGTCCATGGTACCGAACATGGTATAACCCTTCCCCGCGAGGAGGGCCCTCCCCTCGTCCTCGTTCACGCCGGCTAGACGGACCATCACCTTCTGGGAGATCCCGGCCTCAAGAATTCCCTTCGCCACCTCGTCGCACCGGGTGATCCCGCCCAGGATGTTCAGCACGATGACCTTCACCGACGGGAGACCGGCCACGAGCTGTACGGCATGCTTCACCCGCTCCCGGTCGGCCCCGCCGCCCACGTCGAGGAAGTTCGCCGCCCTTCCGCCGTAGAGGGCGATGAGGTCGATGGTCGCCATGGTGAGACCGGCGCCGTTCCCGATGACCCCGATGTCTCCCTCGAGGTCGACGTACGAGAACCCGTGGACCTCGGCCTCCCGCTCCCGCCCGGTCTGGGCCCTTCCCTTGTCGAGTTTCTGGCGGGCAAGGGCGCTTTCGTCGACGATGATCTTCGCATCAGCCGCACAGATCCCCTTCGGGGTCGTGGCGAGGGGGTTGATCTCGGCGAGGATGGCGTCTTTCTCCCGGAAGATGCGGTAGAGCCGGTTTGCGACGGGGGAGAGCTCCTTCGCCATGCCTCCGAGGAGGTCCCGGAGGGCGAAAGGCGGGATCTCCGGAAGGAGCGGGGAAACGGTGATCCGTCGTACGGCCTCGGGCCGTTCCCTCGCCACCGCCTCGATCTCGACCCCGCCCGACTCCGCAAAGAGGACGAGGGGCATCCGGGAGGACCGGTCGACTGCGACGGAGAGGTAGTACTCCTTCCCGATCTCCAGCCGCTCCTCGGCGAGGATCTCCTTCACGGGAATCCCCCTGATCTCCTTCCCGAAGAGGGCGGCGGCCCGGGAGACGGCCTCGTCTTTCCCCGCGATGACGATTCCACCGGCCTTCCCCCTGCCACCGACGGGAACCTGGGCCTTCAGTACCATCTGGTCCCCGAAATCCCCGAGCCGTGGCCCGAGCTCGTCGGGGCTCCTGATAACAACACCGGAGGGTACGGGGATACCATACGCCCTGAGGATCTCCTTTGCCTCGTGCTCCGCGAGCCTCATCCCTTCTTCCCCCGGACGAGCTCCATGCCTTTCTTCAGCGCGCTCTGGTGCTGATGTATCCTCGGGGTTGGCTTCATTTCTTTTTCTCCCGGACGAGCTCCATTCCCCTCTTCAGCGCCGCAAGATTCAGCTTCTCGGTGCCCTTCGGTACGCTGTCGAGGACCGCCTTCTCGATGGCCTCGTCCGAGACGATCCCTGTTGCGGCTACGACGGCGCCGAGCATGACGATGTTTGCCACGATGACCTTCCCGAGGGTGTTCCTCGCCTCCGAGGTCGCGGGGATCTCACGGAAGCTGCAGGCCGGCCGGCCCTCGACCATGTCGGAGTCGATGAGCATCACCGCATCTTTCGGGGCCTTTGCCCCGTACCGCTCGAAACCCTCCTGGGACATGATGACGTAGATGTCCGGAACGGAAACCTCGGGGTAGAGGATGGGCTCATCGTCGATGATCACCGCGGACATGGAGGCCCCGCCCCTGGCCTCCGGCCCGTAGACCTGGGTCTGCACCGCGTGCTTGCCGTCGTAGAGGGCCGCCGCCCGCCCGAGGATGACCGCGGCGAGGATGATCCCCTGCCCGCCGAAGCCGGAGAACCGGATCTCGTGCCTCACGGGGGCACCCCCATGGCCGGCAGGCTCCGCCGGACGAACTCCCCGATGGTGAACATGTCCGCCGGGACCGGCTTTCCTTCGGCCTCCAGCCGCCTGGCCTTCTGGAGGAGGATGGCATGGTCCTTCAGGTACTCCACGGTGTCCGAGACCTCCCGGAGCTTGTTCCTCCGGCCATAGGCCGTGGGGCACTGGGTGAGGACCTCCACGAGGGAAAAGCCCGGAGTCTCGAGGCCGGTCTGGATGGCCCTCGTGAGTTCTTTCACATGGTAGGAGGTCCAGCGGGCGACGTGGTTTGCCCCCGCGGCCACGGCGAGGGCCGACAGATCGAAGACCCCCTCGCCGGAGCCGTAGGGGGTGGTGGTCGTGATGGCACCCCGGGGCGTGGTGGGGGAGCCCTGGCCGCCGGTCATCCCGTAGATCCAGTTGTTCATGCAGATGACAGTTATGTCGATATTCCGCCGGCACGCGTGGATGAAGTGATTCCCCCCGATGGCGGCGAGATCGCCGTCTCCCGTGAAGACCACGACATGGAGCCCGGGCTTTGCGAGCTTGATCCCCGTCGCGAAGGCGAGGGCCCTTCCGTGCGTGGTGTGGAGGGAATCGGTCCGGATGTACCCCGGCGCCCGCGAGGAGCACCCGATCCCCGAGACAAAGACCGTCTCCTCCCATTTCCAGCCGAGGGTATCGACGGCATGGAGGGTGCAGTTGATGACCGTCCCGTTCCCGCAGCCGACGCAGTAGATGGTGGGCAGCCGGTCGACCCGGTACCAGTCCCTGAAGCTCATGGGGTACCCTCCAGGGCCTTCCCGAGCTCGGCGGGGGTATGCAGGTCCCCGCCGATCTTGGGGACCGGGATGACGGGAACGTCGGTGTGCCGCTCGATCTCCCGGGCCACCTGCCCCAGGTTCATCTCGGGGACGAGGAAGGCCTTCGCCTCCGGGAACTCGGCGAGGGCGAACTCCGGGAAGGGCCAGACGACCCGGAGCTGGAGGTGGCCGATCCCCTCCTTCGGCCGGTCGTGGAGCACCTGGTGAACGGTGCGGGTCGGCGCGCCGTAGGAGATGAAGACCTTTTCGGCGTCGGGGTTCGTGACCCGGTAATCGGCCATCTCCCTCCGTGCCGACTCCACCTTGCGGACGAGACGGGTGACCAGCCTCTCGTGGGCCCTCGGGTTCGTAGCCGCCGGGTAGCCCCGCTCGTCGTGGGTGAGGCCGGTGACATGGACGCCGTGGCCTTCCCCGAAGGTCGGAAAGCCCGGGATGTCATCCTCCCCTGCCTGGAAGGGCAGGGTGCCGGGGGCGAGTTTCTTCCGGCCGGTGACCTCCACGGAATCGGGGATGGTCAGCCTCTCCCGCATGTGGCCGACGATCTCGTCGGCCATGAGGAAGGCAGGGACCCGATACCGGTCCGAGAGGTTGAAGGCCTTCGCCGTGAGCTCGAACATCTCCTGGACCGAGGCCGGGGAGAGGGCGATGATGCCGTAGTCGCCGTGGGACCCGAACCGGCACTGGAGCATGTCCCCCTGGGCTCCGAGGGTGGGCTGACCGGTGGAGGGCCCGCCCCGCTGGATGTTCACGACGACGCAGGGGGTCTCGGTCATCGCGGCGTAGCCGATGTTCTCCATCATGAGGGAGAAGCCCGGCCCCGAGGTGGCCGTCATGGCCCGGGCCCCGGTCCAGGAGGCCCCGATGGCCGCCGCGATGGAGGCGATCTCGTCCTCCATCTGGACAAAGACCCCCTTTGCCTTCGGGAGTTTCAGGGCCATGTGCTCGGCGACCTCGGTGGAGGGGGTAATGGGGTAGCCTGCGAAGAACCGGCAGCCTGCGGCGAGGGCCCCCTCGGCGCAGGCGGTGTTCCCCTGCATGAATTCGACACGGCTCAAAACTCGATCACCACCTTCTGGGGCTCGTTCCCGCTCTCGTTCTCCCACCGGATGGCCTGATCGGGGCAGATCATCTGGCAGAGTCCGCAGACGGTCCTGCCGTAGAGTTTCTGGAGCCGGCAGTTGGGGCAGCGCTCGGGACGGTCGAGCTCGGGGAGGATGATGCCCCGCTCGTTCTGCTCCTTCCCTTCCTTGAAGATCCGGTAGGGGCAGACGAGCATGCAGAGGTTGCACCCCTTGCACCGGTCGCTGTCGATGACGAGCTTCATGGTGTGCGTCCTTGAGAGTAATGGATCCGCGCCTGACATTGTGCTTTCGCTTCCTCCCGGACCCGTTCGAAAAGGTCGTTCCCGTGGGAATCGATCCCCACCACGAGGGGCAGGCGATCGATCCCGATCACCCAGACCGCCTCGGCCATACCCAGGTCCGGGAAACGGACCCCCTGGAGCCGCATCCTGGACGCCGCGAGGGCCGCACACCCGCCGGTGAAGGCAAAGTACACCCCCCTCCCCCGGAGGAGATCCGCGACCCTCCTCCCCATCCCCCCCTTGCCGATGATCCCCCGGACGCCGGCATCGAGGAGGAACCCCGTCAGGTCGTCCATCCTCGCCGAGGTGGTGGGCCCGGCGGCGACGATCCTCTGCCCCGCCACCACCGGACCACAGTGGTAGACGACGGCACCCCGGGGATCGAAGGGAATACCCTCCCTCTGCATCCGGAGGTGTGCCTCGTCCCTCGCCGTGTAGACCGTTCCCGAGAGGGTGACGCGGTCACCGGCCCGGAGCGAGAGGATCTCCTCGCCGAGCGGGGTGGTGAGTCCGATCACCTCCAGCCCTCCACGACCCGGGTCACCCGCCGGGCCGCCCAGCACTGGACATTCACCGCGACGGGGAGGGAGGCGGTGTGGCTGGCGGCCTTCCTGACCTTCACGGCGAGGGCCGTGGTGTCGCCGCCCAGGCCCATCGGTCCGATCCCGAGAGAGTTCACCGCATCGCAGAGCTCCCTCTCGAAGGGATCCATGGCATCGATGGGGAGGAGGAGGGCCTCCTTCGCAAGGGCCGCGACCCCGTCGAAGGTGGACCCGATCCCCACCCCGAGGATCACCGGTGGACAGGGCCTTCCCCCGGCGAGGGCAACCGTCTCGACCACGAACCTCTCGACATCTGCCGTGCGGGTGGGGAGGAGCATGCCCAGCCTCGAGACGTTCTCGGACCCGGCCCCCTTGGGGAGAACCGTGACGGTCAGGCTCTCCCCCGGCCGGACATGGACGGCCGGGATCCCTGGCCCGGTATTATCCCCGCTGTTCCTCCGGGTGCAGGGGTCCACCGCGTTCGGCCTGAGGGGGATCTTTTCCGTGGCCATCCGCACCCCCTGGGCGACGGCCTCCTCCAGCGCCCGGGTATAGGACAGATTCGGGGGAATAGTCAGGTAGATGATGGGGATGCCGGTGTCCTGGCAGATGAGGGTCTGTCCTTCCCGGGCGAGGGCGATGTTGGCGAGGATATTCCCGAGCTCCCCCCTGGCGACCGGGTTTTTTTCCCGCTCATGAGCCGCCCTGATGGCCCGTTCCACGTCCTCCGGGAGCCGAACCTCGGCCTCGGCGAGGGCCTCCGCGGTCGCCTTTGCAACAGCCGCGAGAAGGGCCGGGTCATCGGGACGGTGCATTACAGAGGGATAGGGATCCCGGCTTTATAAATGTGGATGGGAAAAGGGAAAACGATCTGAAAGAAAAAGGGCCGGTTGGGGGCCGGCTGTGTTTAGCCCCGGGACTTCTCGTGATGCTTCTCGCCCTTCCCGGCTCCCTTCTCCGGTGCCTTCTCGGCACCCTTCTCGCCGGGTTTTCCGGCACCCTTCTCGGGGGTCTTCTCCCCCTTCCCGGCTCCCTTCTCCGGTGCCTTCTCGCCCGGTTTTCCGGCACCCTTCTCGACTCCCTTTTCGATCCCCTTCTCGGCCTCCTTCTCCGCGCCTGGGGCCGCAGCCTCTGCCTCGGCAACAGCAGCGACCGGGGGCGCCACGACCTTCTCCTCGGCGATCTTCACATGGGTCGCCCGGATCCCGGAGACCTTGTGCGTGGCGATCACGATCCGCGACGGGGAGGGGAGCTTGTGGGCACCGTGCCGGAGGGCGTCCTTCACCTTCTCCAGGTTCGGGAGGAGGGTGTAGACCGAGAGGATCTTCTGCCCCGGGTAGACCCGGGCCGCCGAGCCGACGGGTTTCCCGAAGGAAAGGCGCATCCCCTCCGAGACCCGGTCCGCCCCGGCCCCGGTCGCCTGTTTGTTCTCCCGGAGGATGTGGTGGGGGTAGACCCGGATCTTCAGCCGGAAGTTCGCCCGGCCGAGGTCCTGGAGCCGCCGGTTGATGACCACCCGTGCCGCCTCGAGGGCGGTGTGCCGGATCTGGCAGCCCTCCTCGACGATAAGGGCCGCCTCCAGGGGGAAGTCCTCGGTGAGGTTCCCCATGTCGAACTGGACGAGCCGTGACCCGGGGACGCCCCCCATGTATTCACGCCGCGTGTACGCCTTCTTGGCGAGGTTCCTGTACATCCTGCCCGGCTTCCTGACCATAGAAAATCCCCTCGCGGAGCTCCGCGTAATCCGTGGTTTATAAGATGGCCGTGTCGTTTATTAAACCTTGCTAATCCGAGGACCCCGCGGCGATGAGGTCGAGGACGTGGCGCCGGATCTCCACGAAGTCACGGCAGGTCCGGTCCCTCGGGTGGGGGCACTTCCTCACCGAGATGATCTCCCGTACCCGGCCGGGCCGCTGGGTGAGGACCACGATCCGGTCGGCGAGGAAAACCGCCTCGTCCACGCTGTGGGTGACGAAGAGGATGGTCTTCCGGGTCTTCTTCCAGATCTCCTGGAGCTCGGTCTGCATCAGGTTCCTCGTCTGGGCATCGAGGGCCCCGAAGGGCTCGTCCATGAGGAGGACCGCGGGTTCGGTGGCGAGTGCCCGGGCCACCGCGACCCTCTGCCTCATCCCGCCCGACAACTCGTAGGGGAAGTTCTTCTCGAAGGGGGCGAGGCCGACGAGTTCCAGGTATTTCCGGGCCGTGGCGAGCCGTTCCCCCCCGTTCCTCCCGAGCACCTCGAGGCCGAAGCCCACGTTCTCGAGGACCGTCCTCCAGGGAAAGAGGGAGTACTCCTGGAAGATCATCGCGATCCGGCGGGACGGGCCGGAGAGGGCCTCCCCGTCGACGAGGATCGATCCCGAGCTCGGCGTGTCGAGGCCGGCGATGATGCGCAGGAGGGTGGTCTTCCCGCACCCGGAGGGCCCGAGGATACAGAGGAACTCCTCGTCCTCGATGGTCAGGTCGATCTTCTCCAGGGCGGGGACGCGTTCACCGGTGCCCGTGACAAAGACCTTGGAGAGGTCCTGGATGGCGAGCTTCACCGCTCGAGCCCCCTCCAGGCGAACCGGCGGTCCTCGACATACCGGAAGAGCAGGTCGAAGGCGATGCCGATGATCCCGATGGAGATCATCCCGGCGATGATGTAGTGCATCTGGCCGAAGTTGTAGGCATAGAGGGTAAGGTACCCGAGGCCGGAGGTGGTCCCGGGAAGCCACTCCGCGGCGATGACACACATCCAGGCGATACCGAACCCGACCCGGAGACCGGTCCAGATGGTGGGGGCGGCGCCGGGGAGGACCACTTTCGCGAGGACCTGCCTCTCGGATGCCCCCAGGGTCTGGGCGACCTCCACCCAGGTCTTCTTCACGCCCCTCACCCCGTCGATGGTGTTGAGGAGGATGGGGAAAAAGGCGCCGAGGAAGATGATGAAGACCATGGAGTTGAGGCCCACCGAGAACCAGGCGATGGCCAGGGGACCCCAGGCGAGGGGGGGGATCGGGCGGAGGAGCTGGATGGTGGTGTCCACGAGGGCGTCCATGCGCCCCGACCATCCCATCCCGACCCCGAGAGGTATCGCGATGGCGAGGGCGACCAGGAAGCCCGCCCCCACCCGCTCGAGGGAGACGAGGGCGTTGTGAAGGAGGCTCCCGGTCCCGAGGATGTCAACCGTCGGGGCGAGGAGCACCGGGATGACCGTCTCGAGTTTCGGGAGGATGAACTGGTTGCCGATGGCCTGCGCGACGATCTCCCAGACGACGAGGAGGAGGAGGGGAAGGAGGATCCCGAGAGGTCTTTTCATGCCTCTCTAAGCCTGTACCTCCTTCACGGATAAACCGCTCTCCTCAAGGGCGTACCGGAGCATGACGTCCTGGATGGAGCCCTTGCCGGGTGCCGCCATCTTTATGGGATTCCCCGCCGCCGATCGTTCCTTTGCCCACCGGACAAAGGAGTCCCAGTCCGAGGCAGGGGCATCGGTGACCACGACGACCCCCGAGCCCTCGGTGTTCAGGGCCATGAGGATCTTCACGGGTGTCCCCTTGTCAACGGCCGAGATGACGGGCGGGTTGCCGACGTAGGCGACCTGGATGGCATTCGTGGAGGCGAGCTGCATGAGCTGGGGCCCGGCATCGGCCGGGATGAGCTTCAGGGTGGCGACCTTCTGTCCGCCGATGAGGAGGTCCACGAGGTCCGGCCTGGTCGCCTTCGGGTCCTGGGGTTTCAGGGCGATCCCATAG
>DATGDI010000007.1:0-10977 GCA_035310965.1 Methanomicrobiales archaeon | reverse complement strand
TCCGGCGTGAATTGAACCGGGAAAAACAAGGACGGCCAGGTACGCGATCTCCTTAAAAAGGAAGGTATATATTGAATAAGAAATATTCGCCAGAAACAACCCCCTTACTTCCATTGGAGGACATGCAACCACCGGATTGTTCATCCGGTGACATCCACCCCGCCATCAAGATGGCATTCACCAAATCATTGAGGAGGGAATGATCGGTATCGAAAAATATATTGATTTTCTGGACAGGCAGGGCTTACAGGTTCTAAAAGGAAATGAGCTTGAAATCCACCCCTTTACTTCCCATGGAGCCTGCCGGAGAGTACCAGCCCAGATCAGGGGGAAGAATGGGATGGATAAGACAGTTCGCCTCATTAAAAGGCTTTGATTCAGGCAATTCTCTCCCGATAGTTGTATTCCTGTAGCACAAAATCTATATGGTATGCATGGCAGAAGCCCGGGCGTTTCGGTGTTTCCTGTGGAAAAAGAGGAAACAACCGTATAACCGTTCCACAGGGGAGATGCGAAGGAAACGGGGTCCCCCATGGCATCCGATAGACGGTGGTCTCACCTGGTGACCGAGGGTTTATGGGCGGGGAGATTCCCGGTGTAGTGCGGGAGGTTTCCCATGGCAGCCGAGGTGTTCTATACCGGGCTCCGGGCCAGGAAGGAGGGGGACAGCAGGATCGCGAAGATCCGGAGGCTCTTCTCCGCGGCCGGGTTCGGGGACTGCATCCGCGAGAGGGACTTCTGCGCCATCAAGCTCCACTTCGGCGAGCAGGGCTGCGACACCCACGTGAGCCCGGTCCACGTCCGCCAGGTGGTGGACCTGATAAGGGCCGAGGGAGGCCGGCCCTTCCTTACCGACACCGGGACTCTCTACTCGGGAAGCCGGTCGAATGCCGTGGACCACATCGCGACGGCCATCTCCCACGGATTCGACTACGCGGTCGTGGGCGCTCCCGTCATTATCGCGGACGGCCTCCGAAGCGGGCACGTCGCCGAGGTGAAGATCGGGAAGAAACACTTCAACCGGGTCTTCATCGCCGGGGACATCGCCCGGGCCGACAGCATGATGGTCATCTCCCACTTCACGGGGCACGATACCGCGGGGTTCGGGGGTGCCATCAAGAACCTCGCCATGGGGTGTGCATCGGCGCGGGGCAAGCGCGAGATGCACGAGGCCCACGCCATGACCGTCCCCGAGAGGTGCCGGGGATGCGGGAGTTGCGTCGAGGTGTGCCCGGCGGGAGCCCTCTCCCTGAAGGGGGAGAAGGTGAGCCTGGACCGGGAGACCTGCCTGGGCTGCGGGGAATGCCTGACCGCCTGCCTCCAGTCCGCCATCGAGTTCGACTGGACGGTGGACATCCCGGCCTTCACCGAGCGGCTGGTTGAGTACGCCTGCGGGGCCCTGGAGGGGAAACGTGACCGGGCCGGTTTCTTCAACTTCCTCCTCTCCGTCACCCCGGACTGCGACTGCGTCCGCTGGTCCGATGCCCCCCTCGTTTCCGACATCGGCATCCTCGCATCCCGGGACCCGGTGGCCATCGACGCTGCGAGCCTGGACCTCGTGAACAGGCAGGCCGGCCTTGCCGGGACCCTTCTTGAGACCCATCACCGGCCCGGGGAGGACAAGTTCAGAGGGGTCTGGGAGCACACGAGAGGGGATCTCCAGATCTCCTATGCCGAGGAGTGCGGTCTCGGGACAAGGGACTACCGGCTGAGGGAGATCTGACGGCGCCAGCACGGGTGGGTGCAGGATGGATTTCAGCCGGAGCCCGAAGGGATTTCGAGGGAGAGGGGGTCGGTGAGGTGAAACCCGGTCTCGGGGTCAACCGTATCCACCGCATCGACTGCCTGGAGGGTCTCGGCAGACTGGGCGAGAGGACGGTCGATGTCATCGTCACGTCGCCGCCTTACAACATCGGGATCCGGTACCGCTCGTATCATGATCGCCGGAGCCGGGAGGAGTACCTCGGGTGGATGGGCGAGGTGTCCCGGCTCGCGCGACGGGTCATGAGCGAGCAGGGCTCCTTTTTCCTGAACGTCGGGGGAACTGTCACCGACCCCTGGATACCCCTGGATGTGGCTGCAGCCTTCCGAGAGCACCTTGTCCTCCAGAACCTGATCCACTGGGTGAAGTCCATCGCCCTTCCCCGGGCGTCCATGGGCAGGTACCCCCATATCAGCGGGGATATCGCCGTTGGCCATTACAAGCCCATCAACAGCCGGAGGTTCCACCACGACTGCCACGAGTTCATCTTCCACTTCACGAAGGAGGGGGAGGTGGAGCTGGACAAGCTCGCCATCGGGGTTCCCTACCAGGACAAGTCCAATGTCACGAGGTGGAAGGGCAACCAAGGCGATCTCCGGGATAGGGGGAACACCTGGTTCATCCCCTACGAGACCATCCGGACGGCCCGGCCCCACCCGAGCACCTTTCCCGTCGGGCTCCCGGAGATGTGCATCCGGGACCATGGCGTGGAAAGGACCCGGCTCGTCCTCGATCCCTTCATGGGTATCGGGTCGACCGCCGTTGCCTGCGTGAGGCTCGGGGTCCCCTACCTCGGGTTCGAGATCGACCCGGAGTACATCGCTATCGCCGAGGAGAGGGTCGGTGCCGAGGGCAGAGAGAAGGATTCGGGAGGCGGCGATGGCAATTCTCGGCATCCCTGATCCCTGGATCGTCCTCGGCTATGCCCTCGCGATAGGCCTCGCCCTCCTCTGCATCCTGTACGGCCTCCTCTCCTGGCACCGGGGGGCGGGGGACTAGGAATGCCCGTGGACACGGGGACCTTCCTCGCGGTGACCGGGATCTACGTCGTCCTCACCCTCGCCGTCGGCTACCTGGGCTACCGCCGGACGAAGGGGGCCGAGGACTACATGCTCGCCGGGAGGAGGGCGGGGCCCTGGATCCTCGCCCTCTCCTACGGGGCCACCTTCATCTCCACCTCGGCCATCATCGGCTTCGGAGGGGTGGCAGCGGTCTACGGGATGGGGCTCGTCTGGCTCACGGTCTTAAACATCGGCATGGGCATCCTCGTCGCCTTCCTCGTCTTCGGGAAGAGGACCCGGGAGATCGGGAAGCGCCTGGGAGCGGTCACCTTCCCGGACCTCATGGGGAGGCGCTTCTCTGACGGGTTCATGCAGTACGCCTCGGCGGCCGTCATCATCCTCGGGATGCCCCTCTACACCTCGGCCATCCTCATCGGCGGCGCCCGGTTCCTGGAAAAGACCATCCCCATGCCCTTCGGGTGGGCGGTCATCGTGCTCGGGCTCGTGACCGCGGTGTACGTCGTGGCCGGCGGCCTCATCGCGGTGATGTACACGAACTCCCTCCACGCCATCGTCATGTTCATCGGGATGGCCATCCTTCTCGTCTTCACGTACTCCCTCCTGGGCGGGGTGGCTGCCGCCCACGAGGCCCTCACCGGCCTCGCCCCCCTCATCCCCGCCGATCTCCAGGCGCAGGGTCTCACGGGCTGGACCACCCTCCCGGCCCTCGGGTCCCCGATCTGGTACACCCTGGTCACCACCCTCATCCTTGGAGTGGGAATCGGCGCCCTCGCCCAGCCCCAGCTCGTGGTCCGGTTCATGACCGCGAAGGACTCCCGGACCCTGGACCGGGCGGTGCTCGTGGGCGGGCCCTTCATTCTTATGATGACCGGCGTCACCTTCACGGTAGGGGCCCTGTCGAACGTCTTCTTCTACCGGGATACCGGGCAGATCGCCATGGCCGCGGTAGCGGGGGGAAACCTGGACCTGGTCATCCCGAGCTTCATCGACCTAGCAACCCCCCCCTGGTTCGTGGTCCTCTTCCTCATCACCCTTCTCGCGGCATCCATGTCCACCCTCTCCTCCCTCTTCCATGTCATGGGTACCGCCGTGGGGTTCGACATCTGGCAGCATTTCGGGGGCCGGAGGCCCTCCCTCAGGGCGAACCAGGTGGGGATCCTCGCCATGATCCTCGTCTCGGTCCTCCTCGCCTTCACCCTTCCCGGCTCCATCGTCGCGAGGACAACGGCGATGTTCTTCGGGCTCTGCGCCTCGGCGCTTCTGCCCTCCTTTGCGTACGCCCTGTACTCGGAGGCCCCCTCGGCGCGGGCCGCCCGGGCGAGCCTCGTCACCGGGGCGGCGGCGTGGTTCCTCTGGACCGCCTTCGTCCACCGGGCCGAGTCCGCCCCCCTTGGCATCGCCCGGCTCCTCACCGGGTCCGAGGCCATCCTGGGATTACCCTGGCAGACCCTGGACCCCCTGATGATCGCCCTCCCGCTGTCCGTTCTGGCTCTCGGGGCGGTCGCCGTCGTCGAGAGGCGTCGGGGGCCAGCCACTCCCGTACCGGGAGGGAAGCCCACCTGGCGGTGAGCTTCTCCCTACGGGAGGGTTCGCACCTTCGGTGCTCGACGTCCTCCAGTCAGTTCGCACCTTCGGTGCTCACCTCCCTCCGGACGAAGCCCATCTTTGGTGTGCCCCTCCCTCACGGGGGGTAAAGAAACTTTTTCTCTCCCTGCTGGGTATGTGTATACATGGATCTGGCTCAGGAGAAGTGCACCCCCATCGAGCCCGGGACGCCGCCCCTCACCCGGAGGAAGCTTCTCTCCCTCGTGAAGGAGGTTCCCGACTGGGCCCTGGAGGGGACGAGGCTGAACCGGAGGTTCGCCTGCAAAAGCTTCGTCGAGGCCGTGAAGTTCCTGAACCGGGTGTCGGTGATCGCGGCGGAGGAGATGCACTACCCCGAGATGTGCATCACCGAGCAGAGAAATGTCACCATCTCCTGCTACACCCACGCGAGCGGCGGGATCACCCTGAATGACCTCATCCTCGCCGCAAAGATCTCGGACGCCTGGAGGGTCGAGGGAGCGCACTAGCACCCCGCGGGTCGCCCTGTACTGTTCACGCAGTTGCGGGTTACCACCCGGGTTAACCGGCCACGGGAAATCCTGATGGGTTTCCCTGTACAGGGCAATCCTCGCTGCGCTCGGATTACCCTGTAGCGGGTTAGCCCTGATGGGCTCACCCGCACGGGTTGATCCTCGGGTAAACCCTCGGATCAACCCGTCATCCCGAAAGCTCGGAGGATCCGGTCCCGGAGCATCGGCTTCGGGTAGGCCCCGATGACCCTTTCCACGAGCCTTCCCCGGGCAAAGAGGAGGATCGTGGGGATGGCGGTGATCCCGTAGGTCGCGGCGACCCGCTGGTTCTCGTCGGTGTTCACCTTTGCGAACTGGATCTTCCCCGCGAACTCGGCGGCGAGCTCCTGGACGACCGGCGCCACCATCCGGCAGGGCCCGCACCACGGGGCCCACATGTCCACCACGAGGCAGGGGTTGTCCCGCACCGCGGCCGCAAACTGCCGCTCGTCGAGGACCATGACCTGTCCCTCCGGTGTTGCTCCAGGCCTGTCGGGCTTTTCCGGCTTCCCCTGGATGCCCCGCTTCAGCTCCTCGAGTTTCTTTTCCCGGATCCGCTGGAGCTCATCGTCCATACAAGACATAGGGCTCCTCGGTATTTATCCGTGGTGAGCCGGGGCGGGGCGGCTCGGAGCAAAGTATATCACGCATCATCAAGAATAGTATGGTGCCTTTTCGGGAAGCGAGGTGGGGTAGTCAGGATATCCCGACGGGCTCATAACCCGTAGATCGATGGTTCAAATCCATCCCTCGCTATTTTCCTTTTCCAGCCGTTTTTGCGGCGGTCCTTCCCTGGGGGAAGGACCCGAGCTTCGCCTGGTAGCTCCCCACGACGAAGTCGATGTTCCGGGAGAGGCAGGACTCGCCCTCGATGAAGAGCGGGTACTTCCCGGTGAGGCAGCCGGTGCACAGGTTCTCCCGGTCGATCCCGATGGCCTTTACCAGGGCCTCCAGGGAGACGTGGTGGAGGCTCGTCGCCGAGATGGACTCCTTCACCTCGTCCACGGGCCGGGTGCTCGCGATGAGCTCGGCCCGGGTGGGCATATCGACCCCGAGGTAACAGGGGGCGATGATCTGGGGCGACCCGATCCGGACATGGACCTCCGAGGCCCCGCTCTCCTTCATGAGCTCCACGATGTGCCGGGAGGTGGTCCCCCTCACAATGCTATCGTCCACGAGGACGACCTTCTTCCCGTCGATGTGCCCGATGATGGGGTTGAGCTTGAGCCGCACCGCGAGCTCCCGCTCCTTCTGGGATGGCTTGATGAAGGTCCTCGCGGTGTACCGGTTCTTCATGAGGGCCTCGAGGTACGGGATCCCCGAGTGGTGGGAGAACCCGACGGCCACCGATGTCCCGGAATCGGGGACAGGGGAGACGAGGTCCGCCTTCACCGGGGCCTCGTCGTAGAGGGAGGCGCCGATCTTCCTCCTCACGTCGTAGACGAGCCGGCCCTCGATGACCGAGTCTGCCCGGGCGAAGTAGATGTACTCGAAGATGCAGTGGGCCCGGTGGTCGGCGACCGCGATCTGCATCGCCTCGAAACCCTGCCCGGTAATCCGGAAGAGCTCCCCCGGCTGGACGTCCCGGATGAGGGTTCCGCCCAGGGTGTCGATGGCGACGCTCTCCGAGGCAACGATGAACCCGTTTCTGGTGGTCCCGATGCAGAGGGGCTTGATCCCCATCGGGTCCCGGAAGGCGTAGAGGATGCCGTCGAGCATGAGGACGACCGAGTACGAGCCCCGGAGGACGTGGAGGCAGTGGATGATGGCCTCCTCGATCTTCCCCGACTTCCGGAACTCGTGGACGATGGTCGCGGCGACGATCTCGGTGTCGGTGGTCGTGGAGAAGATCTCGCCGTCCTGCTCGAACTCGCTCCTGAGCTCGGCGGAGTTCACCAGGTTCCCGTTGTAGGCGATGGCGAAGTGGTGGTCGCGGAACCTGAAGTTAAAGGGCTGGGAGTTCTCGGGGAGGTTCGCGCCGGTCGTGGGGTACCGGACATGGCCGACCCCGACCTGGCCCGGGAGCTCGGAGAGGATAGCGTCGTTGAAGACCTCGGAGACGAGGCCCATGCCCTTGTGCTTGTAGAAGCAGGTGCCGTCCCAGGTCGAGATGCCGGCGCTCTCCTGGCCCCGGTGCTGGAGGGCAAAAAGAGCAAAATAGAGGGGACGGGATACGCCGCCGGCATCGATGATGCCAACGATCCCGCACATGCCCCCTCTAATGGGTGGGGATCTTCGGCTTCTTGTTCATCCAGCGATATCCCCGGATCCGGGCCGACCGCCCGAACCCGCAGGATGAGCAGGTCTTGTGCCGGACATGGAAGGAGATGTGTCCGCACCGCCTGCAGGCGATGTGTACCTTGTGCTGTCTCTTCCCTTTCGAGGGCGTTCCCTTTGACATTCGATGAACCTCTCTCCCTTACCCCACGATCGGCGAGATATAGATCACATTGTCCCCTCTCACGATGAGGGTCCCGAGCTTCCTGGCCTCTCCGCCGACTTCCTCGGCCTGGTCCAGAACCAGGTTCATATGGACGTCATATCCCTGGAGGATACCCCGGATCTCCCGTTTCCCTTTCAGGGAGACGATGACCGGCTGCCGGTTGAGCGCCTGATCGAGAATCTCCATCGGTCTCTTGGTCATAAAAATCCCTGGACAATCGCTTGGGGTACTCATAGTGCGCAAGGAAGATAGATAAATATAACGAGGATGCGGCCCACCGGTACTCATCCCGGAGGCATTGGGACATGGCGGCCCTCACCGTGAAAAAAAGGCACACCATCCGGAAGGACGAGCTCGCCGAGCTCTTCACCCTCCTCGGGAGGGAGATCGGACCCTCGGCGGAGAAGTTCCGCTCGGACCGGGTGGAGATGGCGGAGATCGACGCCCCCTTCAGCCTCTTCCTCGTCGACAAGAAACCCCTCCTCCTGAAGCGGGAGGGCTGGGTCTTTCCGACGGTAAGGGGGGCCATCGACCGGCCCTTCCCCGAGCGGACCATCGTCGTGGACATGGGGGCGGTCCCCTTCGTTGCGAAGGGCGCCGACGTGATGCGACCGGGCATCGTCTCGGTCACCCCCGACGTACGGAAAGGGTCCCCGGCCATCGTGGTCGACGAGCGGCACCGGAAGGCCCTCGCGGTGGTCGTGGCCCTCCTGGACGGGCCGGCCATCATGGCAGAAGCGAAGGGAAAGATGGCAAAGACCGTCCACCACGTCGGGGACCTCCTCTGGGCGCTGGAGCTGTGACCGGATCGGGCTCTCAAGGGCCCCGTATCGCCAGCGGATTCATCCCTCCGCCTTCCGGAGAGGCCACCGGTCCACGGGAGGGAAAGGTTATAACAAAACACGGAACAATACTTCTTCCATGAGTAAACTCCTCGACAGCATCATCGGCCGGAGCCCTCCCACCGGTTCGGACGACTATATGGAGCTGGACCTCGCCTCCTTCGAGGGGACGATGAGCGACCAGCCCGCCACCATGTACGTGAAGGTGGCGACCATCGGGGACCTGAAGGACACCCCGAAGGTGAAGGAGGAGGTCTACAATGGGAACATCGTCATCATCGACATCGGGCGGCTGAAGATGGACAAGATCACGTACGAGCGGGTTCTCAAGGACTTGAAGGACGTCGCAAAGGACGTGAACGGGGACATCGTCGGCCTCGGGGACCAGCGCTACGTGGTCATCACCCCGATGTCGGTGAAGATCGCCCGGGAGAAGATCGGCGGCGGGAGCCCCTGAGTGCGAAGCGTCGTCCCGGGCCGCTGTCCATACTGTGAACGGGAGATACAATACCTCTACCAGACAGAAAATATCCCCTATTTTTCCGATATCCTTATCGTGAGCGCAAGGTGCGAGTGCGGGTACCGGCATGCCGACACCATGGTTCTCTCCGGGGGCGAACCCGCCCGGTGGGAGCTCCGGATCGAGGGACCGGAGGACCTGAACGCCCGGGTGGTGCGGTCCTCCTCCGGGACGATGAGGATCCCGGAGCTCGGGGTGGAGATCGATCCCGGCCCGGCCTGCGAGGGCTTCGTCTCCAACGTGGAGGGGGTCCTCGAAAGGATAGACGACGTCGTCTCCGGGGTCCTCACCTGGGCCGAGGGCGAGGAGCGGGAGAACGCCCTCGTCCTCCGGAGGAGGATCGAACTCGCGAGGGAGGGGAGCCTCCCCTTCACCCTTTCCCTCGAGGATCCCACCGGGAACTCGGCCATCATCTCCCCGAGGGTGACAAAGACCCCGGTTCCCGCCTGCGTGGACGAGGATCCCGGGGAATCTCCGGGCTCATTACCTGACGGGGAGACCCTTCATCCGGATGCCTGACTTCTCCACGATCTCCCCCACCACCCGGGAGCCGGGGATGAACTTTCTCAGGATATCAGCCTCCTCTTCAGGGAGGATGTAGGCAAATCCCATCCCCATGTTGAAGGTCCGGTACATCTCCACCGGTTCAATCTCCCCCCTCTCCTGGAGCCAGGAGAAGACCGGGGGAACCGGGAGGGGGTCGGTGAACTCGAAGCCGTACTTCGTGAGCCGGGTGAAGTTGAGGAGCCCGCTCCCCGTCACGTGGCACATCCCGTGCACCTCGGCCTTTTTGCATGCCTCCAGGGATTCGCGGTAGATCCGGGTGGGGGTGAGGAGGGCCTTCCCGACGGTCATTCCGCCGGGCAGCCGCTCGCCGTATCCGCCCGACTTCTCCACTACCCGCCGGGCGAGGGTGAGGCCGTTCGAGTGGATACCGCTCGACGGGACCCCGAGGATGCAATCCCCGGGCCGGATCTTCTCGCCGCTGACCACCTTCCCCTTCTCCTGCACCCCGAGGCAGGTCCCGGCAAGGTCGAGGCCGTTCACGAGGCCGGGCAGCTGGGCGGTCTCCCCGCCGACCAGGTTCAGGTTCGCAAGGCGTGCCCCCTCGTTCAGCCCCTCGCCGATCTGGGCCATCTTCTCCACCGAGAGCCGGTCGGTCGCGATGTAGTCCACGAAGGCCACCGGCTCCACGTTCATGACGAAGAGGTCGTTCGCGTTCATGGCGATGCAGTCGATGCCGACGGTGCGCCAGTCCCGGAGCTGATCGGCCACGAGCATCTTGGTCCCGACGCCGTCGGTGGTCAGGGCGAGGACATGCTCTCCGAAGTCGATGAGCCCGGCGTAATGACCGACGCCGCCGAGCATCCCGTACGGTTTCTTCCGGCGGAAGGTCACCTTCCCGGTGAGGGCCCCGATGGCGTCCTTCACGAGGTCGATGTCGACACCGGCGGCGCGGTAGGTCTCCCTACCCATCCTGCTCCTCCGAGAGGCGGAGCTCCTCGTGGAGCACCCGAACCGCCTTCGGGCCGTCGGACTCCTTCACGACGAAGGAGATGTTCACCTCGGAGGATCCCTGGGAGATCATCATGATGTTCACGCCTGCGAGGCCGAGGGCGGTGAAGATCCTGCCCGAGATGCCCGGGGTGCCGATCATCCCGGCCCCGATCACCGCGACGGCGGCAACATCGGGGTTCGCCGTCACCTCGCGCACGATACCCTGCTCCACCATCGGTTTCAGGGCCTCCGCCGCGATCTCCATGTGGTCGAGCTCGACGATGATGGAGATGTTCGCCTCCGAGGATCCCTGGGAGATCATCATGACGTTCACCTCCCGGTCGGCGAGGGCGGAGAAGATGGCCCGGGCGACGCCCGGCCGGCCGATCATCTGGGCGCCGTTCACGTTCACGAGGGCGACCCCGGTGATGTGGGTGAGGGCCTTCACCACCCGGCGGGACTTCCGCTTCTCCTTCGTGATGCAGGTCCCGGGGTGGGAGGGGTTGAAGGTGTTCTTCACCCGGATGGGGATCTCCTTTCGCATGGCCGGCTCGATGGACCGGGGGTGCATTACCTTGGCGCCGAAGTACGAGAGCTCCATGGCCTCGAGGTACGAGACCGTGGGGAGGACCCGGGCCTCCCGGACGAGCCGGGGGTCGGTGGTCATGATGCCGTCTACGTCCGTCCAGATCCAGACCTCGTCGGCACCGATGGCGGCCCCCACGACCGTCGCGGAGTAGTCGGAGCCGCTCCGGCCGAGGGTGGTGGTGATCCCCT
>DATGDI010000006.1:0-2927 GCA_035310965.1 Methanomicrobiales archaeon | reverse complement strand
GACCTGGGTTCGAATCCCAGCCGGGGCGTCCCCTTTTTCAGATGGAACCTCCTCCGTCGCATGTCCGGGGGGCATTTCCAGAAACTCCTTATACCCGTTTCATCCACCTGTGTATCTGCAAAGGAGGGTGACCGTCCATGGCGGGAAGAAACAAAAGGATAACAACCATCGTCGCCCTGATTGTCGTCCTGGTGGCATTCTTCCAGATGCTCTGGCCCCGTTTATACCCCTGGGTTGTGAGCCGTAACCCGTATCCGACCCATGAGTATTTCCAGATCATGGGATTCGTGAGCCCGAACGGGCTCAGTATCCTCGCGGTCATCATCGGCCTCATTTTCATCGCATGGGCGGCGGTCACCGATCCCTGAATTTTCCGCTGTGCCTCTGCCTCCGGTTGCCTGGCCTGGAAAGGCTCATCTCCCGGCGGTTCCTTACCTGACTGACCATGCTTCGGATCGGGTGCTGCGGGTTTCCCGTTGGTCTTCTCCGGTACACCCATGAACTCCCGGTTGTCGAGGTCCAGAAGGCCTTCTACCGCATACCCGGCCGGGATACTGTTCAGAGATGGAGGGACAGGGTCCCGGAGGACTTCATCTTCACCGTAAAGACGTGGCAGGGGATTACCCACCCGGCGACATCTCCCACATACCGGAGATCCGGACCGATCCCGGAGGAAATGCGAGGGCTGATCGGCCACTTTCGGCCGACAGAACCGGTCTTTCAGGGATGGAGGGAGACTCGGGATATCGCTCGCATCCTCGGGGCCCCTCTGATCCTTCTCCAGGCCCCTCCCTCCTTCACCGAGACCCAGGAACACGAGCAGAACCTGACCGAATTCCTTTCGGGTATCGATCGGGAGGATATCCGGATCGCTCTCGAACTCCGGGCCTCCTGGGACAGGGCGAGGCTCGCCTCCCTGTGCCGGAAGTTCGACCTGATCCACTGCGTCGATCCCTTCGGGGACACCCCGGTGACCGGGCCGCCCTTTTACCTGAGGCTTCACGGGTCACCACCAGGGCTTCGCCCCGTTGGTTCTCCCTCGGGCTTACGCCCTTCGGGCTCCCCGCCTGGGAAACGGATGTACGCCTATACGTACACAGAGACAGACCTGCAATGGCTTCGTGACCGGATCCGGGACTGGGATGTAGAGGGCGAGGTATACTGCCTCTTCAACAACCTCTCGATGTGGGACGACGCCCTGGCCTTTCGTGATCTCCTGCGTGATGCATCAGGCCGATATGGATAGCTATATCCGTGTCAGGAAGAGAATGGGGCATTGAGACCTCCTTTGCCCGATCCGCCCGGCGTCAGGGGAATTTTCCGGATGACGGAGCTCCGCCGAGGGGGGTCTCTCACCCGGGAGGGGGGGAGGCCAGGTCGGGCATGACGAAGGAGAGCCGGCCGTTCTGGCCCCCGGATCACTCCGTTTTCCGGACCCGATCCATCGCCGATCTCGTGGAGCGATCAAAGGGGGAGCATGCCCTCCGGAAGGTGCTCGGGCCCTTCGAGCTTGTCCTGCTCGGCGTCGGGGCCATCGTCGGGACCGGGATCTTCGTTGTCACCGGGGTCGCGGCCGCGAACTACTCGGGGCCTGCCCTCGTGGTTTCCTTTGCCATCGCCGGGACTGCCTGCGTCTTTGCCGCCCTCTGCTACGCCGAGTTCGCGACCATGGTCCCCATCGCGGGGAGTGCCTACACCTACGGCTACGCGTCCCTGGGGGAGATCTGGGCATGGATCATCGGCTGGGACCTCATCCTCGAGTATTCGGTCTCCATCGCGGCCGTCGCCATCGGGTGGTCGGGGTACATGGTAAACCTGCTCGCAGGTGCCGGGATCACCTTCCCCGCCGCCCTCGCGAACCCGCCGGGGGTCTCCGGGGGTATCGTGAACCTCCCTGCCATCCTCATCATCGGGGCCATTACCGGGCTCCTCATCCTCGGGATCCGGGAGAGTGCGACCGTCAACAACGTCATCGTGCTCGTGAAGCTCTCGGTGATCCTCCTCTTCATCTACCTCGGGGTGAGCCACGTGAACCCGGTGAACTGGGTTCCCTTTTTCCCCTACGGCTGGGGCGGGGTCATCACGGGCGCGGCCATCGTCTTTTTCGCCTACATCGGCTTCGACGCCGTCTCCACCGCCGCCGAGGAGGTGCGGGATCCCCAGAAGAACCTCCCCGTGGGAATCATCGGGTCCCTCCTCATCTCCACTGTCCTTTACATCATCGTCTCCGCTCTCCTGACGGGCATGGTCCCGTACCTCGATTTCAGGGACACGAGTGCGCCGGTCGCCTTTGCCCTGTCGAGGATCGGGATCGGCTGGGGGGCCGCCCTCGTCTCGGTCGGGGCGATCTGCGGGATCACCTCGGTCATCCTGGTCCTCCTCTACGGGCAGACCCGGATCTTCTTTGCCATGGCGAGGGACGGGCTCCTCCCCTGCACCTTCGGCACGGTGCACCCGGTTCTCCGGACCCCGGTGAAGGTGACCCTTCTCGTGGGATGTGCCACCGCCGCCATCGCATCGCTCCTCCCCCTCACCTCCGTCGCGGAGCTCGTGAACATCGGGACCCTCGCCGCCTTCATCATCGTCTCCGCAGGAGTCCTCGTGCTCAGGAGGACGCGGCCGGAGCTCCCGAGACCCTTCCGCACACCTCTCGTCCCCTGGGTCCCCGGGCTCTGCATCGTCGCCTGCCTGGGCCTCATCCTCGCCCTCCCCGCCATCACCCACCTGAGGTTCGTCGTCTGGCTTGCCATCGGCCTCGCCATCTATTTCCTCTACGGCGCAAGGAATGCCTGGACAACCACGGGGAACTCCCTCGAGGCCTGCGGTGGGAGAGAGGCCGCCCGGAAGGGGCCCGGCGCCTGAAGAGAGAGTGCCTCCCGGATCGTATTATCAACCTTGAGGTGCGTACCTTCGTAGCATGGAGCCCG
>DATGDI010000005.1:0-11274 GCA_035310965.1 Methanomicrobiales archaeon | reverse complement strand
ACGATATAGCTATCGTTCCCCGTTCTCCCGACGCGACCCCCGCGACCATCCCGCGCAAACCAGGAGAAATCCCTCCAATTCTTGAGAATACTCATAAAATTAAAATAATCGCTCCATGAAGGAAGGGGTGGTGCGATATGGATAAGTTCGAGATGGCCATGCAGAACATGGCGAAGGTGTCCCCCCAGGAAGGGATGAAGATGCTCCAGGCCCTGAAGGGAAAGTGCATCTGCGGCCAGTGCCCGACGTATACTCCCGCCGCAAGGGCGGCCGGCGAGGGATTCTTCTGCGGCACAGGGAAGAGCTTCGGGCACATCACCACCGAGGTGAACTGCATGTGCGGTAAATGCCCGAACAAGGCCGAGCTGGGGCTCAAATACGGCTTCTTCTGCAACCGTGGCTCGGAGAAGGCCCTCAGGTACGACCAGAGCATGGCGAAGAAGGGTTGATCCAGCCCCCACGGTCCCCTTCCATCCAGGGTGTTCCGCGTGGCGGGCGAGCCCCGCGGGATCCTCCACCGGCGGACTTTTTCCGGGACAATCCCCGGCAAGAAAAGACTATATAGTCATTTTCTCCATCTTTTAAATGCAGTTTTCGCGTAGACTGCAAAGGAAAAACAATGGAAGACAGAAGAATGAGAGGCCCGCGCAGCTTTGGGCCCAGGGAAATGACAAAAACCATCTGTTCGGACTGTGGAAAAGAGTGCGAGGTTCCGTTCAAGCCAACTGAGGGGCGCCCCGTCTACTGTCGCGAGTGCCTTCCGAAGCACCGGAAGCCGCGATTCTAACCATCGAAATCTTCACAACTTCCCTTTTTCCCGAGCGGGAGATCTTCACGGGTGACCGGAGGATCCCGTTCCCCGCAACGGGCGAGGGGAGGCAACGGAACCTGTCCGCCGGAGAGGGCGGGAAAAGGCTCGTGAAGCATTTATAGCATGCCACCCAACCGGTGAGCATTCATGATCACGGATATCCTCGCTTTTCTCATCCATATCGACGATCACCTGGCCTCCCTCGTCGGCACCTACGGCCTGTGGATCTACCTCATCCTCTTCCTCATCATCTTCATCGAGACCGGCCTCGTTGTCACCCCCTTCCTCCCGGGGGACTCCCTCCTCTTTGTCACGGGGGCCCTCGCCGGCGGGGGGATGCTCGACATCGTCACCCTCTCCCTCCTCCTCACCATCGCGGCCATCGGGGGGGACTCGGTGAACTACTGGATCGGGAAGTCATCGGGGCTCGAACGGCTGCAGTGCCGCTACCCCAAGCTCTTCCGAAAGGAGTACTTCGAGACCACGAGCCGGTTCTTCGAGAGGTATGGAGGGAAGACCATCGTCATCGCCCGCTTCGTCCCGTACATCCGGACCTTCGCCCCCTTCATGGCGGGCGTCGGCAGGATGAGCTACCCGAAGTTCCTCTCCTATAACATCCTCGGAGGGATCGCCTGGATCCTCTCCTTCCTCCTCGCCGGGTACTTCTTCGGTGGCATCCCGGTCGTGCAGGAGCACTTCGACCTCGTGGTCTGGGCCATCATCATCATCTCGGTTATTGCGGTCATCTCCATCCTCCTCGGCGTCGTCAGGTTCGCAACCTCAGAGGACCGGTGTCCCGTTGAGGAGAACCCCGGCTCAGGGGAGAGAAAATAGGGGAAGGTGCCGCGGGAGGCAAAGGAAAGGCCGGGGCCGGACAGATCGAGAGCATCAATCCCGCCCCGGTGGCGGGAGGAGAGGACAGCCCCGGATGTCCCGGGTCTCACGGGAACCCGCCCGCCCTAACGGCCTCCCTGCTGGACCAGGGAGAGAACCGCATCGCGCCGCTCCCGGATCTCCCGGTCATCCGAGAACCGGACTGCCTGATCGAGGCAGTCGAAGGCATCGCGGTACCGCTCGAGCGCCTCGCAGGAAAGGCCCTTCTGATACCAGGCCCGGGCGTCTGACGGGTCGAACTTCAGGACCTTTTCGAAGCAGGAAAGTGCCTGCTCGTGCCGGCCGAGCCGGGCGAGGGAGAGTCCCTTCCTGAACCATCCCCGGCCCAGGGTGGGGGCCAGCCGGAGGGCGTAGTCGAAGAACTCGAGCGCCTTCCGGTCGTCCCCCATCTGGGAGAGGGCGATTCCCCTCCCGAGCCACCCCAGGGGGGCCTTCGGCTCCTCCTGGAGCCCCCGGGCAAAGGTCTCGAGGGCCTCGCCGTGCTTCTTCATCATGAGCAGGTCGAAGCCCTTCCGGATCCAGGGGGCCTCGCCGCCCCTGAAGAGGTTCATCATCCATGATCACCTCCGTTTCTGGGATTTTCCAGGGAGAGGTGCATGCGGAGAGCCCAAATATTTTCTCCCGGAAAAACCCCGGAAAGGGTCCGGTTTTAGCCTTCCCGCCCGGTGACCAGGAAGAAGAGGGGGGTCGCGATGTAGATCAGGGTCGTCCAGTGAAGGCCGAGGAGGGCGAGAAGGATCCCGAGGGCCGAGACTCCGGGGATGACGAGGCCCCTCCGGGCATGGACCCGCACGATCCCCTCGTCCAGGTCCTTCTCCACGAACCGCCGGTCGGTCGTGGCATAGTTCCAGATGAGGGAGAGGAAAAGGCCGATGGCGAGGAGATTTGCCTCGAACACCACAGCGGCCAGGGGGACCTCCGGGTAGTCCCCGGCGAGGTCGGTGGAAAAGGGGAGGAGGGCAACGAAGAGGAGGGAGAGGACGTTCATCCAGAGCAGGGGCCGATCGATGAACCGGATGTGCCGGAAGAGGGCGTGGTGGGCCATCCAGAAGCCGGCGAGGACGACGAAGGCGATGAAGAAGTTCAGGAAATCGGGGAAATAGGTCGCGACCAGCATCTGGGGGGTGAGCGGGGGGAGGGAGGCGTCTGTACTCGGGAAGTCCAGGGTGGTGACGAGGAGAGTCATGGCGAAGGCGAAGATCCCGTCGGTGAGGTTCTCCATCCGCCCCTTGGTGAGGCCGCTGATCCGGCCCGTTCCTCCTGCCTCCCGGTCCCCGGTCATCTGTATACCGGGCTTTTTTTCACGGGGGAATAAACCTTCTCACTCTTCCGGGCCCCCCTCCCCCGGTGCACGGTGCAACAGCAAGGCTTATCAGGAAATGCAGCAGGGGTTGGAACGGGTCGAACCATCATGTCCCGAGTGATACACTTTGAGATCCCCTCGCAGGATCCCGAACGCCTTGCAGGCTTCTACCGAAAACTCTTCGGATGGGAGATCACGAACTGGGGCCCGGTCGAATACTGGCTCGCGACCACGGGCCCTGACTCGGAACCGGGCATCAACGGCGCCATCGCACGCCGGGACCTTCGCGAGGGCACCCGGAACACCGTGAGCGTGAAGTCCGCCGATGACACCCTCGGCATGGTGGCAAGAATGGGCGGGAAGGTGCTCAGCCCGAAGATGACCGTGCCCGGTGTGGGGCACCATGCCCTCTGCAAGGACCCCGAGGGGAACATCTTCGGGATCATGGAGATGGACCTCTCCGCAAAGTGGACGCCGGAGGAGGAGGAGATCATCAGGAAGGGAGGGAGGCTCTAGGATCCGGCCTCTCCTGCCGCGACCCGGTCCAGAGGGGCCCCTACCCGAGTCCAGAGGGGCCCCTACCCCCCTGGACAGGAGGAGCCGCTTCGCGCCTCCTCCCCCCTGGACGGTCCCGGCTTAGTCCCGAGGGGCCCCTACCCCCCGGGACAGCCCCGGCTCCTTCAGAGCCGGGTCTCCCTAGCGGGACCCGCGACCCGGTCCAGGGTGAAGGCCACCTCGTCCCAGGCCTTCTCCAGGAGGTGGGCGTAGTAGCCGGTATCGAACCCCTCTCCCTCTCCCTCCACATCCACGAGCCAGCGGGACGCATCCGTCACCACGTAGCCGATCTCCATGCCCGGGGCGAGGGGCGCCCCCAGGGCCCGGAGGGCCGCGACCGCCGCGGCCTCCGGTGACCTCCGGCCATAGGAGAGCCGGCTCACTCGCCTGCGGATGACCATCTCCTTCGGGTCGGCCCCGGGGAGCCCCTCTGCGTAGCGCAGGTGGATCCGCCGGATGGCGGGGTCGAGCCTCCGGAGCCCCTCCAGGTCAGCCGCATCCCCCATCGCCCCGATCATCTCCTCCTGCATCCGCCGGATGTAGGTGGGGGTATCGCCCCGCCGGGCCGCGACCCCCCGCACCTTCATCTCCCCCCCGGTCATCCGCCCGTAGTACCGGTTGTAGGCACCGTTCCCGTCTGCGAGGGGGAGGAAGGTGACCCAGCTGTACGTGTCGAGCTCGGTGGGGATGCCGACCGTCCCCTCCACCCGCTCCTTGAACTCGCCGATTCCCTCCCCCTGCACCCAGACGCAGTCCACCATCCCGTGGAGGACGGAGAGATCCATCCCCTCGGCGATCTCCTTGGTCGCGAGGAGGATCTCCCGGGACCGGGAGGTGATCCCCTCGTGGACCTCGATCCTCCCGAACTTGGCGTTCTTGTAGCCCGTGTACCCGAAGCAGGTGACGAGCATCCACTTGAGGACCGAGTCCACCCCCGCGTAGGCCGGGGAGGTCTTCTTCAGCTGCTTCGACCGGATCCGCATGTCGAGGAGGGGCGCGAGCACCGACGGGAGGAACCCCTCCCTCCCCTTCCCGTCCGGGACCTCCGGCGACAGGTTGTACTTCACGATGATGGCGGGGTAGAGGGAGGTGAAGTCCAGCTCGTGGACCTCCGGGTACACCCCGGGGTGCGGCTGGAAGATCATCCCCCCCTTGTCGCAGGCAGCGAGCTCGGAGGAGCCCCTCGGGACCTCCGGGTCCCGCTTCCGGAAGGGAACGGCGATCCCCCGCCGGAGGGCCTCGTACACCTCGTACGAGGAGATGAGGGTACCCGGCGTGAACCGGGAGGTGAGATTGAGAGGCAGGCCCGACAGCCGGGAGGCCATGAGGACACCGGGGAGCCCCCCCTCCCGGTACACGAAGGACCGCTCGGTGTCGATAACCACCCTCCCCTCGGGGACGAGGGCGGAGTCCTTGTGGTACACGCGCCCGTAGCTCCAGTAGGACTTCCCGGCGAGGGACCGGAACCGCCCGCTCCGGCTCAGGGTCTGCTCGGCCCCGAGGGCCCGGGCCCGGTCCATGATCCGGCGGACCCAGATATCCGCACAGGGCATGAGGACCACGTCGGGGTCGAGGGCCGCGACGAGGGAGAAGAAGTCCTCGAGGAGGACCCGCTCCGGTCCCTCGAGCACTTCACGTCTCCCCTCGCTCCGCACCTCGAGGGGCGGGAGGGGGCCGTCCCGGTAGGGGTTCCCCAGGGCCTCGAGCTCAACCGCCTGGAGGGGCACGGGGAAATCGAGGGCGAACCGGGACTCGCCGGGGTAGCTGCAGGGGACGAGGCCGGCCTCTGCGAGGGCCCGCTGGTCGAGCCGGACATCCACGTTGTAGAGGTCGGCGGCGCAGCGGGTCTGGCTCTCGATCTGCTCCGCGACCTCCCTGCCCGCCGCGACCCGGTAGCCGCAGAGGGGGCCGTAGACCGTCTGGAAGGTACACTCCCCGACCGGGTACCGGTCCGCGAGGCCCTCCAGGAGCTCCCGGTGCCGGTGGGGATCGGGGAGATGGAGGAGGAAGGACGGGACGGTGGGGAGCTCCCGCTTCCCCTCCCCCCGGCAGCCCCAGGCGAGGACCCGGCCCCGGGAGGAGGTGTCAAGGATCCACATCGCCGCCGCCGTCCAGCTCCCTCAGGATCTCGATGGCCACCGAGAAGACCGCGGCCTCGAGGGGGTCGTCGAAGGCATAGAACCCCTCGCTCGCGTGGCGCTTCGCCATCTCCGCGAGCCGCTCGGCATAGGCCTGGTCCTCCTTCCTGAGGGCCCGCCTCGCCCGGAGCCACCGCTCGGCGATCTCCGCAACGCCCATCCTCACGCTCTCGAAGGAGCGGCCCATCCGAACACCTCCAGGGTGGTCTGGTCCCCTCCCCGGGGCCCCGGGCGCCCGGTCCGGTCCGGCCCCCGGTCCCCCTGCTCGAGGCAGAAGACCCGGTCGGCCCGCCGGGCGAGGACCTTGAGGGCCGGGTCCGGCCGGGGGGCGTAGAGCACGACGAGGGCCTCCCGCGCCGCCTCGGCGAGGGCCCCCGCCACCTCGGGGAGGAGGGTCCCCGGGTCCCGAAGGGAGCCGGGACCGTCCAGGGGGGAAGGGGCCCCTCTGGACCAGGATCCGGCGTCCTCGTAGAGGGAGGGGTCGTGCTCGATGAAGAGGATGGTGTGGTGGGCCTCCCGGAGGATGGTGAGGAGCTGGTAAGCGGTGAAGGCCCGCCGCACCTCGAAGTGGGCCGAGCGGCGCTTTATCCCGGTGAGGAGCCGGGAGTAGTTCCCGCAGACATAGAGGAAGAGGAACCGGGAGAGGGCGGGTGTCCCGTTCAGCCCCCGGAGCACGGGCTCCTCCGGTGCCGTCACGACCGAGAAGGTGCCGCTCTCGAGGGTGATCGACGGGTGCAGCTCGAACTCCATGGAGATGAGTGGTGGCGAAGTGCCATCATAAACCCATGAGAGCGTGAGGGGCGAAAGTGCCGCGACCCCCGGAAGAATCCGTGTGAAACGGGCGTATCCCGGTGTTCCGAGCCAGGGGCGGGTTTTGCGGTACCCGCCGGCTCGCAGAAGAGGCTTCGTCCCCGGCCATGTTTCGGGTGGGCCGGATGCCCGATCCCTTCACATCTCGGGCATCTTTCCCGCCATGTACCATGCATGGGCGGCGAGCAGGACATAGAGGGGGAGGAGGAGGCCGTAGGTGGGCTGGTCGCCGGTGGTGGCGAAGAGCCAGAGGGTCACGGTGATGTCCGCCTGGAAGATGAGGATCCCCCACCAGCGCCCCAGGTAGAGGTAGCCCTGGCCGGGGAGAATGAGGTTGAGGAAACCGGCGATGGCGGGGTTCTTCCGGGTCCGGGGGCGCTGCGAGAGTCCCCGGGGGAGGTACATGGGCGCGATCCCGCATCTCGGGCCCGCAAGGACGGCCTGCCATCGCACCTCATCGTCGGGGTCCCGGAGGCCGCGGAGGATGGCCGGGACGGCCGCCCCGTTCCCGATCTGGCCGAGGACCTCCACGGATCTCCTCCGGATCGTTCTCTCCCGGTCCTTCAGGGCGAGGCCGAGGGCGGGGATGGCCGGGGGCCCGAGGGCGGCGAGCCCCGCCCAGTCCTGGAGGCCGAGGAGCCGGTAGGCCTCCTCCTCGTCCCCCGCCGGGGTCCAGCCCAGTCTCTGGAGGGCGAGGGCGGTGCCATACCGGACGTACCGGTCGGGATCCCGGAGTCCGGGGAGGAGGGGGCCGATGGCCCGTGTATCGCCGATCTCTCCGAGGGCAAGGGCGGTCTCCCACCGGACCTCCACGCTCGGGTCCTGGAGGTAGGGAAGGAGGGGATCCACCGCCAGGGGATCCCGGATCTCTCCGAGGGCCTCGATGATCCCCAGCCTCACCGATCGGTCCCGGGTCGGGAGCCGTCCGGTGAGATGGCGGATGGCCTCCGGGCCGAAGGATCCGAGGGCCGCCGCCGCCCTCCACTGGATACCGGTATCCGGGTGCCGGAGGGCCGCCATGAGGCCGGGGATGTCCCTCCCGGCCTTCATGGCCTCGATGTCCGGAGGGGTGGGCCGGAGGAAGGAGGGGAGGTTCACGGGGATGCCTCCTTCATGCCTGCCCGGCCTCCTCGGATCTCTGTGCCAGGTACCAGGTCTGCACGGCGATGGGCGTGGAAAGGGCATAGGAGGCGGCATAGGGAATGAGGGGCCCGAGGACGAGGGAGGCGAGGACGATGGCGGTCAGGTTCAGCTGGAAGAGGAGGAACCCGTACCACCGGCCCAGGTAGTTGTACCCGAGGCCGAGGAAGAGGAGGTTCAGGAAGGCCGCGACGGCCGGGCTCTTCCCGGGCCTCGCCCGCCTGGCAAGGCCCATGGGGAGGCGAATGAGGGGGATCCCGCACCTCGGGAAGGCCAGGGTCGCCCGCCACCGGACCTCGCCATCGGGGTCCCGGAGGACGCCATCACACACCTCCCCGGATCCCGGCCCGCCGACCTCCCCGAGGATCCCGACGGCCTGCGCCCGGATGGAGGGATCGCCGTCCCGGCTGGCCCGGATGAGGGGCGCCACGGCCTCCGCCCCCAGGGCCGGGAGGGAGGCCCAGTCCTGCCGGGCGATGAGAAGACAGGCCTCCTCCTCCCCCCCCGCAGGTTCCCACCCGAGGTTCCCGAGGGCAACCGCCGCCCCGAATCTGACGTACTTGCTGGGATCCCGGAGCGCGGCCGCGAGGGCAGGGACGGCCGAGGCATCGCCGGTGTCCCCGAGGGCGAGGGCGGCGGCCCAGCGGACCTCCTCGCTCCCGTCTCCCGAGAGGATCCCGAGGAGGGAAGGAGCCGCGCGGGGGTCCCCGATGGCTCCGAGGGCTTCGACGACTCCGAGCCGGACCTGCGGATCGTGGCGATGGAGCTCCCGGATCAGGTCGTCGACGGCAGGACCTCCGAGGGTCCCGAGGGCCTCGGCCGCCCTCCACCGGGTATCGGGGTTGGGATGGGAGAGGAGCCCGATGAGCTCACGGGTATCACCGGCGGCCTGCAGGGCCGGAATATCGGGTTCCCGGTTTTGGAACAGGAGGGGGAGGCGCATCCCGGGGTTACCACCGCCTGGCCGGCATCCGGGTGACGGGCCCTGCCCGGGGAAGGAGATGGATGCGGTCGAACCGGAAGATATGGACGATGAGGTTCAGGCCGACGACGGTGGTGGAGATGAAGATCGCCTCCGGGAGGAGCCCGCCCTGGCTCACGCGGAAGGCCGCCCAGAGGAGTCCGGTCAGGCTGGCAAGGTACAGGGTGATCCAGGTCCGGTACCGGGCGAGCCATGCCCTCCGGGTCCAGGCGTAGACAGAGGCGAACCCCCCGAGGAGGATCAGGAAGGAGACCTGGATATGGGCCGTCATGGTGTCATAGAGCCATCCGAGCATGCCGGTGAAGGTGCCCATGGGGGTTCGCGGGAGGGGCTTGGGACCGGCCGCTGGAGCCCTTTCGGCAGGGGGGATGGACACAGGGGGTGCCACGGAGGCAAAGAGCCCGAAGATGCAGAGGTGTGATACCTCCCCGCTCACGATGCGGGTACCGGGATCCACCGAGGTGGGGATATCGTTCCAGGACCCGATCCCCGGCGAATAGGTGCGGATGAAATACAGGGTATCCTGGCTCCATTGGCCGTCGGGGACGGTAAAGCTGATCCTGGCAGGCGGGTCGAAGGTCGCGCCATCCGGCCCCACATCATACGCGATCCCGGTGAAGCGGATTCCCGTTTCTGCGGGAACAGGGGGAAGGGAATCCCTCTGGACAGGCCTCACGGTCACGAGGGTGAGGGGCCCGTGGGTACCATCAAAGGCCTTTGTGCTACCCTTGACGGCGAGGCTTGCCCCCCGGTCCTCTGACATGATGGTCACCAGGTCGCGGGTGATACCGGCAGAGGTCGTGTCGATTTTCCCCTCCCCGTAAAAGGTCGCCGGCTGGCGTTCTACCGGAACCTTGGCCGGCTGGGCGGTTGGCCTCGGGGTCACCGGGGAACTGCCGCCGCTTGAACCGGAAGCCGCGCTCTGGATCAGCTGGGTGGCGACCCGGGCACCCATCTGGATCAGGTTCGAGGATCCAACGGCGGAGACGAGGGCGAACCGGGAGAGGCCGTGGGGGGAACTCACGGTGAAGAAATCAAGATTCGTGGCGGTATCAGTGAAGGTGGCTGATGGGTTGAGGGTCTGGTTCACCAGGTTGTCGCCAAGGCGGACGACGGCGATGTTGTTCTGGTTGCCGTACTTCGTCACCCATGCCCCGCTCACCGAGAGGTTCAGGGTGGCGCTCTGGACACCGGTGAGGTTCCGGGTGGCAAAGTCCAGGGTATACGCGATATCGAGCACGCTCGTGAAGTTCGTGCTCGTCTCGGCGAGGGTGCTCCTGAAGGTCGCATTGTCCTCCGGGATCACCCCCTCCCAGATCGTGGCGAGAATTCCGGCGTCCACGGGATACGCGGAAAGATCCAGGCGATAGGACAGGGGGAGGTTATTCCCGACGCCGGTCCCGAAACTGTGGGGAATGATATCGAGGCTCTCAAGGGTGCAGGAGGTGATGTTTCCCCGGATAACACCCCCGGACGGCACGAACCCGATCCCGTCCGTGGAGAAAAAGTCCATCCTCTCCCAGCCGCTGGAAGGGGGCGGGGCGAAGGCGAGCCATGTGGCATTGTAGCCCATCGCATCGGTGACGTTGAGGCTTACCTGCTGCATCCCACCGACGGCCGTGACCTGAAGCCCCGCCACGGGAGTACTCGCGACGAGGGACGTCCCGTTCAGGGCCCGGATGAAACCGGGGATGTTCCCCGAGGTATTCCCGCGGGCATTCGTCACGGTGAGGTTCACCGTGTACACTCCCGGAGATCCATAGACATGGACCGGGTTCTGGTCCGTCGAGGTGATCTCATCGCCGAAGTCCCACGACCAGCCGGTGGGGCTCCCTGACGAGGTATCGGTGAACCGGACGGGGAGGGGCGTGATCCCGTAGGTCCGGTTCGCCGAGAAGGAAACCACGGGGAGAGGCCCGACCCGGATGTAGCGGGTGTTCGATGCGTAATCCCTCCCTACGTCGTTCCCGACGGTGAGTGACACGTCGTAGATACCGTCTAAAATATAGACGTGAACCGGGTCCTTTTCGTATGACCCGGTCCCGTCCCCGAAGTCCCAGGACCAGTGGGTGGTGTTCGGGTCGCCCGACGTATCGTTGAACTGCACGGCCAGGTTCGCCAGGCCGGAGGTCACATTTGCGGTGAAGCTTGCGGCAGGACAGGGTTCCGATGAGTCAAGGGTGGTGAGGTAAATTCTCCCGTCGTCGCGGTAATAGGTAACCCGGTTCCCCGATATCCTGGGGCCGTAGTTCACGCCGGCAGAGGTGAGGCTGGCGGGAGGTGAGGCATCTGTGATATCGTAGAGGAAGATATTCGGATAGTCCACCCAGGCGATGAGATCACCGTCGATATCCGGTTGGGGTGAATTGGACGAGGGAGTCTGGACCAGCTTCTTAACTTCAGGTGGTGGTGTAAGATTCAGGAGATAGACATCGATGTAATTATACACGGAATAGTCACGGAAATCGGACCACACAACCCGCTCCCCGGATATCTGGGGGTCCATGATGCAGGGTGTGAATTGCGGCGGGGACGTGCACAGACTCTCAACGATAAGATTCTCAGTACCCGTGGTGAGATCCTTCATGAAGATGTCTACACCAACGGTGCCGTTCCCTGGGTCAGTCCCGTTTACCCAGAT
>DATGDI010000004.1:0-8615 GCA_035310965.1 Methanomicrobiales archaeon | reverse complement strand
GAGCCAGGACGACCCTTCCTCCGGCGCTATCTGCCCGGCCCTCCAGAAAGCATCGGCCGCGTCCCCGAAGAAGCCCCGTGCCTCCTGGACAAGGCCCAGCTGGTGCCAGGCGGAGGCCTGGTCCGGGTCGAGCTCGAGGGCCCTCCCGAGGGACTCCACCGCTTCACCGTGCCGGCCCAGCCCCGAGAGACACCGGCCCCTGAGGTACCAGGCCGCCGCGAGGGATGGGTCCCGGTCGAGCATCCTCTGGGCCGCGGCGAGCCCCTCCCCGAACCGTTCCAGGGAGGCGAGGGTCTCCACCCGGGCGATGAGGGCGGGTTTATCCCCGGGAGCGATCTCGAGCACCCGGTCGAAGGCTGAAAGGGCCTCCGCGTACCGCCCGAGGTTCCCGAGGGTGAGCCCCCTCTCCATCAAGCCGGCCGGTGCGGCCGGGTCCAGGGAGACGGCGTGATCGAGGGCGTCCAGGGCCCGCTGGTTCTCTCCGATTCGTCGGGAGGCGGCCCCCAGCCCGTACCACGCCGGGCCGGAGGACGGGTCGAGATCCGTCGCCCGCCCGAAGGCCCGGGCGGCCTCGCCCTGGTCATCGAGGGTTGCCCGGGCAAGCCCCAGCTGGTACCATGCCCGGGCATGGGAGGGGTTGAGCCGGACGGCCTTCTCCAGGGATATAACGGCCTTCTTGAACCGGCCGAGCCGGTGGAGGGCGAGACCCTCGAGGAACCAGGCCTCGGCGTTGTCGGGCTCGAGCCGCTCGGCCTCCCCGAGGGGACCGAGGGCATCCTCGTCCTTCCCGAGGGACAGGTACGCCCGGCCCAGGTGGAACCATGCAGGGCTCGGCCTCCCCTGGATCTTCGCCGCCTTTTCGAAGGCGAGGGCAGCCTCCCCGGCCTTCCCGAGGGCGAACTCGGCGAGTCCGAGGTGGAGGAAGCCGTCCCCGGAACCGGGATCGAGCTCCACCACCCGGGTGAAGGAGCGGGAAGCACCGTCATGGTCCCCCAGGTCCTCAAGGACCAGGCCGTATCTGAGAAGGACCGGGGCGCCGGTGTACGAGAGGTCCATCGCCTTCTCGATGGCCTCCTTTGCCTCCGGGAGCCGGCCGAGCACCTGGAGGGAGTACCCCCTGCCGAACCATGCCCGCCCGTTCCCGGGTTCGAGGGCGAGGGACTTCTCGAAGGAGCCGATGGCCCCTGCATGATCCCCGCCCTTTGCCAGGGCGACCCCCCGGAGGCACCAGGCCGGAGCCCGGTCCGGGTCGGTCGCGAGGGCCTGGTCGAGGGCCTCCACCGCATCGCTGAACCTGCCGAGCCTCTCCCTGGCGACCCCGAGCTGGTACCAGGCATCGGCCGAAGGTGACAGGGCGATGGCCTTCTCGAGGGATCCCGCAGCCTCGGGGTAATTCCGGGTCCCCATGAGGGCGAGTCCGCGATGGTAGAGGGCCCCGGGGTTCTCCGGCTCGGACTCGAGGACCCGGAAGAAGGCCTCCGCGGCCCCCGCATGGTCCCCCAGCCGTTCCCGGCAGATGCCCATGTGGTAGAATCCGCCGGTGAGACCCGGGTCGAGGCGGACCGCCCGATCGAAGGATTCGAGGGCTGTCTCGAACCGGCCAAGCCGCTCGAGGGTCTCGCCCCGCTGGAACCAGGCGGAGATCTGCCCGGGGTCAAGGGCAAGGGACCGGTCAAACGACCGGGCCGCTTCCTCGTCCCTCGAGAGCCTGAAAAGGAGGGAGCCGTGGTGGAACCATGCCGCGGGATCCGACTCCTTCGAGGGGAGCGCCCTCTCCATGGAACCGAGGGCCTCCTCGTGCCTTCCCAGGATCTCGAGGGCGAGGGCGCGGGAGTAGAGAGACCCGGCATGGTCCGGCCGGATCCCGAGGGCCCGGTCGAAGGAGGAGATCCCCTCCTCGGTCCGGCCCAGTTCCATGAGGACAAGCCCCCGCTCGTGCCATCCCTCGGGATCCTCGGGATCCGCCCGGGTGGCCCGGTCGAGGGCTGTGAGGGCGTCCCCCATCCGGCCCGAGAGCCTCGCGGCAACCCCCAGCAGGAGCCAGGGCCGGGACAGGGAGGGGTCTGCATCGATGGAGGCCCGGAACGCCTCCATCGCGCCGGGGAGGTTCCCCATGGCCTGCAGGGCGAGGCCCTTCTCAAGCCACACGAGGGGATTTCCCGGGTCCAGGGCGAGGGACCGGTCCAGGTCCCCGATGGCATCGGCCTGCCTGCCGAGGGAGGCGAGGGCTGTCCCCCGGCGGTACCACCCGTCAGCGTTCTCCGGCTCGAGATCCAGGCTCGCCCCGAGGGCCGTCACGGCCTCCTCCGTGGCCCCCGTCCCGATATACGCGATACCCTTCTCGTAGAGGGCCTTTCCGTTCCGGGGCGCGAGGGTGAGGGACCGGTCCAGGGAATCCACGGCCTCCGCGAACCTCCTGAGGGAGAGGAGGACCGAGCCGCGGTGGTGCCAGGCCTCCGGCTGCTCGGGATCGATACCGAGGCTCGTGGCAAAGGACTGGAGGGCCTGCTCCCCCTCTCCGAGCTGCTCCTCGGAGAGGCCCTTCAGGGTGAGGGCCGGCGAGTGACGCGGGTCGATCCGGATCACCTGGCCGCAGGCCGCCACGGCGTCAGCGGGCCGCCCCTGCGCCGAGCGGGACCGGGCGATGTGGAGCCAGGCCTCGGCCTGGTTCGGGTCGAGGGAGAGGGAGGTCTCGAGGGCCGATACCGCGCGGTTATACTCGCCGAACTGCTCGAGGACCAGGCCTTCCTGGAACCAGGCGTCGGGGCGGGAGGGGTCGATGTCCAGCGCCTGGTCGAAGGCCTCCACCGCATCCTCCGGCCTCCCGAGGGCCACGAGGGTGAGGCCCCGGTGGTAATGCCCGTCGGCGTGCCGGCCGTCCAGCTCCACGCACCGGGTGAAGGCGGTGAGAGCGCCCTCGAGCTCTCCGGTGACCTCCCGGACGAGTCCCATGAGGAACCAGGCATCCCGGTACTCCGGGTTCAGCCCTACGGCCACCTCGAGGGCCGATGCCGCCTCCTCCTCTCTCCCGAGGTCCCTTCCGGCCTCCCCCAGGTGGAACCAGGCCTCCGGGTTCCCGGGCTCCAGCTCGACGGAATGGGTGAGGGCCTCCCGCGCCTCGTCGGGCTTCCCGAGGGCCTGCAGGGCAAGTCCCTTCCGGTGCCAGGTCTCCCCGTCGGTAGGGTTGAGGGCGATGGCCCGGTCCAGGGCCACGATGGCCCCCGAAGGGTCCCCGAGGGCAGAGAGGGAGAGGGCCTTCCGGAACCAGGCCTCCGCCTTCTCCGGCTCGAGCGTGAGGGCCCGTTCCAGGGCGGCGACGGCCTCGCGGTGTCCGCCGATGGAGGCATAGGCGAGGCCCTTGTCGAACCAGGCCCCCGGGTCCCCGGGATTGATCCTCGTCGCCGTGTCAAAGGCCTCGGCGGCCTCCGCCGACCGGCCGGTGCGGGCGAGGACCCGCCCCTTCTGGATCCAGGCCCCGGCATGCCCGGGGGCGATGCCTGTGGCACTCTCGAAGGCCATAAGACCCTCGGCCTCCCGGTTGAGGGAGACGAGGGCGAGGCCACGGTGAAAATGGGCCTCGGCGTCGGATGGCGAGAGCTCGAGGGCCCGGTCGAAGGCGGGGAGGGCCTCGGCGGCCCGGTTCTCGGCTTCGAGGATGAGGCCCTTTTCATAGGTGCAGGGGGCGCACGAGGGGTCGATCTCAAGGGCCCGTACCAGGGACGAGATGGCCTTCCCGGGCTGCCCGAGATCCCGGAGGGCAAGCCCCTTCAGGAACCAGGCCCGGGAATGGAGGGGATCGATCCGGGTGACCTCCTCGAAGGCCTTGACCGCCTCCTCGGTCCTTCCCAGGCGGGAGAGGCAGACCCCGCGGTGGAACCTCGCGTGGAGGTCCCCCGGATCGAGGGCGAGGGACCGGTCGAGGGCGGAGAGGGCCTCCCCGGTCCGGCCCTCCTCGATGAGGGAGAGCCCCGAGTAGTACCACGAGCCCGCGTCATCGGGGGAGATGATGAGGGCATTCCCGAAGGCCTTTATGGCATCCCCGTGCCGTGAGAGCGCGGCGAGGGCGAGCCCCTTCTGGTACCATGACCGCGCGTCCTCCCGGTCTATCTCGAGGGCATGGTCAAAGGAGACGAGGGCCTCCTCATGCCTCCCGAGCTCCATCTCGGCGATGCCCCGGTGGTACCATGCCAGGTGCCGGGAGGGATCGGCCTCGAGCACCCGGTCGAAGGCATGGATCGCCTCCTCCATTCTGCCGACGGCGGCGAGGGCATACCCGAGGTGGCACCGGCTCTCGGTGTCGCCGGGGTCTGCCTCGAGGGCCCGGGTAAAGGCGGTGACCGCCTGTTCCTCCCTCTCGAGGGCGAGGAGGGATAGCCCTTCCTGGAACCAGATGGGGGCATGGCCGGGCTCGAGGCCGAGGCCCGTGCCAAAGGCCTCCACGGCCTTCGCGTGGAGCCCCTGGGAGGCGAGGGTGGAGCCGAGCTGGAACCAGGCCGGTGCGTACGAGGGGTCCCTCTCCAGGGAGGCGTTGAGGGCCTCCAGGGCCTCCCGCGGCTTCCCGAGGGCGATGAGGGCGAGGGCCTTGTTGTAGAAGGCGCCGGCGTCGTCCGGGTGGATGCGGATGGCGGCATCGAAGGCCTGGACGGCCCGGTCGTAGGTCCCGAGCTTCGCGAGGGTCCAGCCGAGCATGAACCACCCGACCCCGTTTGCCTCGTTGAGGGTGGTCGCACGGCCGAAGGAGGCCGCGGCGTCCTCGAACCTGCCGAGTTCCTTCTGGGAGAACCCCTTCAGGAACCAGGCCCCGTCATGCCCCGCATCGATCTTGAGGGCCTTTTCTATGGAGGCGATGGCCTGGTGGTGGAGCCCGAGCTCCTTCTCGCAGAAGGCGCGGTTGTACCAGGCCTGGAAGTTCGTCGGGTCCAGGGCCGTGGCCCGCTCGAAGGCCTCCCGGCCCTCGTCGAACCTGCCCAGCTTGACGAGGGTCCACCCGAGGGTGTACCAGACCCGGCCGTCGGAGGGCTCGATCTCGAGGGACTTGCGGAAGGCGAGGGCAGCCGCCTCGTGATTCCCCTGCCCGTTCCGGGCGAGGCCGGCGAGGTATTGCGCCCGCGCGTCCGCCGGGGACATCCGGGTCGCCTTCTCGAGGGCCTCCACCGCCTGGTCGTAGTGGCCGAGGTCCCTTTCCAGGGACCCCAGCTGGAAGCTCGCCCTCGCATCCTCCGGGTCGATCCTGAGCGTCTCCCGGAAAGCCTCGGCGGCCTCCTCGGTCCTTCCCAGGGCCGAGAGGGCGACCCCGCGGTGGAACCAGGCCTGCGCATCGTCCGGGTTCGCCCGCAGGGCCTTCTCGAGGGAGGGGACCTCATCCTGGTACCTCCCCAGGTCCTCGAGGATCAGCCCCCGGGAGAACCAGTCCTCGGGGCTCGCGGGCTCGATGGTAAGGCCCTTCTCGAGGGCCTGGAGGGAATCCCGGCTCCGGCCCAGGGCCTGGAGGGACCGGCCCTTCCCGTACCATGCGCCGATGGACTTCGGGCTTACCGTGATGGCCCGGTCAAAGGAGGCCACGGCATCCCGGTGCCGGCCGAGCTCCTCGAGGGCAAGGCCGTCCCGGAACCATGCCTCGCCCTGGCCGGGGTCGAGGGAGAGGGAGCGCCCGAGGGATTCGTGGGCCTCCTCCGGCCGGCGGAGGGCGGAGAGGGCCCTCCCCCGGAGGAACCAGCCCGCGGCGAGGGAGGAGTCGATCTCCACGGCCTTCTCTCCCGAGGAGAGTGCCTCCTCCGGTTTCCCGATGTGGAGCTGCAGTTCCCCGAGCCGGAGCCAGGCCGCGGAATCCCCCGGCAGCCGTTCCGTGGAGCTCCTGAGGGCCTCCACGGCCCCGGCGACATTCCCCGCCTCCTCCTGGGCCCGGGCCAGCTGGGACCACCCCTCCGCCGCAGAGGGATCGATCTCGAGCCCCCTCCGGAGGGAGGCCGCCGCCTCCTCGGGCTTCTGGAGGGCGAGGAGGATGATCCCGTGGCGGAACCAGGCCTCGGCCCGGTCCGGCGCGAGGCGGAGGGCCTCGTCGAGGGACTGTTTCGCCTCCTCGAACCGTTGCAGCTCGTACAGGAGGAGCCCCTTCCGGTACCAGGCATCCTCATGGGAGGGGGCGAGGGAGAGCCCCCGTTCGAGGGACTGGACCGCGAGCTCCCGCCTCCCGAGCCGTTCCTGGACCCTAGCAAGGGAGAACCAGGCAGGACCGTCCTCCCGATTCAGGTCAAGGGAACGGGAGAGGGTGGTGGCCGCGTCCTCGTACCTCCCGAGGCCGGCGAGGACCTGCCCTCTCCGGGACCAGGCCTCCGCGAGGGTGGGGTCCAGGCCTGCCGCCTCGCCGAAGGCCTTCTCGGCCTCCTCGTTCCGGCCCAGCCCCATGAGGGCGATACCGAGCCGCAGGTGCAGGGTTGCGTTCAGGGGGTCGAGTCCGGCCGCCCGCCCGAGGACCCCTGCCGCCTCTTCGTGCCTGCCGAGGCCGAGGAGCGCACTTCCCAGGTCGAACCAGGCCTCGGCCCGATCCGGTTCGATCCGGGTGCTCTCCGTGAGGGCGGGGATTGCCTCCGCGGCTCGATCCAGCCTGAGCAGGGCCTCCCCCCGGAGGAACCATGCCTCCCCGTTGGCCGGGTCGAGATCCAGGGCGCGCCCGAGGGCCTTCTCACCGTCGCTGAACCGCTCGAGCTCCAGGAGGAGGCGCCCCTTCTCGTACCAGGCATCCCGGTTCGCGGTGTCGAACCGGGTCGCCTTCTCCAGGCAGGCGAGGCCCTCCTCCCTCCTCCCCTGACGGTGGAGGAGGAGCCCCTTCTGGTACCAGGCCGCGGCATGGCTCGGGTCGAGGGAGAGGGTGTGATCCAGGTCCCGGAGGGACTCCCGGTTCTTTCCCATCCCGGCGAAGGCGAGGCCCCGGTGGAACCAGGCGACGGAAAGATCGGGCTCGAGGGCGACGGCATGGTCGAGGGACTCCACCGACTCCTGGAACCGGCCCAGGCCGGCAAGGGCTACCCCCCGCCGGTACCATGACCCGAAGTGATCCCCTTCGAGGGCGAGGCTCCGGTCGAAGGACTCGACCGCGGCCGGGAGATCCCCGAGCTCCGTGAGGGCGAGGCCGCGGTTGTACCAGATCACCCCCAGGTCCTTCTCGATGGCGAGGGTCCGGTCAAAGGACTCCACCGCCTCCCGGTCCCGGCCGAGCTCTCGCAGGCAGAGGCCCCGGTTGTACCAGCCGTTCGCGTTCTCCGGCTCCCCATCCAGGGACCGGTCGAGCGTCTCCACCGCCTCCCCGTACCGGCCCATGGCCTTGAGGGCGAGGCCCTTGATGCCCAGGGTATTCGGGTCTTCGGCCTTCACCGCGAGGACCCGGGAAAGGGAGGCCACCGCCTCCTCGTTCCGGTCGATCTCCGCAAGGGCGAGCCCCCGGGTGTACCAGGCCCGGGCATGCTCCGGGTCGACCTCGAGGGCCCGGTCCAGGGCCTTCACCGCCTCGGCGAACCGGCCGAGTTCCTCGAGGGCAAGCCCTCTCGAGTACCAGACACCGGCCTGGCCCGGGTCGATCTCGAGGGCCCGGTCCAGGGCCCCGAGGGCGTCCCCGAAGCGCTCCAGGTCGATGAGGGCCTGCCCCTTCAGGAACCAGGCCCCGGCATGGGCGGGGTCGATCCCGAGGGCCCGGTCCAGGGTCTCCAGGGCCTGGGGAAAGCGTCTCATCTCCATGAGGGCGATGCCCCGGGAGTAGAGGGCCGCCACGTCCCGGGGGTTGATCTCGATGACATGGTCGAAGGCGCCGAGGGCCTCGTCGGGCCGTTTCAGCCCGAGGAGGACGAGACCCTTCGCATGCCAGGCGCCGGTGTGCCGGGGTGCGAGCTCCAGGGCGTGGTCCAGGGCCCCGAGGGCCTCGTCGGACTTTCCCAGCCCCACGAGGGCGATGCCCTTCGTAGACCAGGCGGCGGCATGCCCCGGGTCGATCCCGAGGGCCCGGTCCAGGGACTCGATGGCATCGGAGGGACGGTCCAGGTCGATGAGGGCGACCCCCCGGGCGTACCAGGCATCGGCGCGGCCGGCGTCGACGGCCAGGAGCCGGTCGAAGGTCTCGAGGGCGGCGTCGGGCCGCTTCAGCTCGAGGAGGGCATGGCCCTTCGCGTTCAGGGCGCCGGCATGGCCGGGCTCCCTCCCGAGGATCTCGTCGAAGGTCCCGACCGCCTTCCCGTACTCCTTCTGGTCCCTCTGGACCTGCCCGAGGGAGAACCGGGCATCCGGGTGGGCAGGGTCCAGCTCGAGGGCCTTTCCGAGGGCCTCTGCCGCCTCGGTGAGCCTGCCCAGCCGGTGGAGGGCGAGGCCCTGCTGGTACCAGGCACGGAGGTTCCGGGGGTCTATCTGGAGAGAGAAGGAATAGTACCGGACCCGCTTCTCGGGGTCCTTCTCATGGTACCCCAGGTCCCGCCATTCCTCGGCGGTCTTCCCGCCGATCTTCCTCTCACGCGGCGCCTCCATTCCCTCACCCCGGCGACATCGGGTTCCCTCTCATCGCACCGGCCGGCAAAAAATTGCTCTCTTTATATATCTGGAAAATTGGTTTATATCTTTACTGGCACCCCCTC
>DATGDI010000003.1:0-7318 GCA_035310965.1 Methanomicrobiales archaeon | reverse complement strand
GGCGGACATCTACTCCCTCCCGTTCGCGGACGGCAGCTTCGACCATGTCTTCGTCTGCTTCGTCCTCGAGCACCTCCCTGACCCCGGTCTTGCCCTCACCCTCCTCAGACGGGTCCTCGCCCCCGGAGGTACCATCACGGTCATCGAGGGTGATCATGGTTCTGCCTTCTTCCATCCGGACAGCCGGGCGGCGGGGAGGACCATCGCCTGCCTCATCGCCCTCCAGCGGGAGAAGGGCGGGAACCCCCTCATCGGGCGGGAGGTCTACCCGCTCCTCTCGGGGGCGGGGTACCGTGAGGTTTTCGTCTCTCCCCGCATGGTGTACGTGGATGCCACCCATCCAGATCTCGTCGAAGGATTCACGAAGAACACCTTCACCGCGATGGTCGAGGGGGTCAGGGAAGAGGTCCTTGAGCGGACCATGATCGGGGCAGAGGAATGGGAACAGGGGATCCGGGACCTCTACCGGACCTGCGAGCCCGACGGGACCTTCTGCTACACCTTCTTCAAGGGGACCGGGGTAAAATAGTCACCCGAGGAAGAGCAGGTAGACGAGGGTCTGGACCAGGGTGAGGGGGAGCCCGATCTTCACGAACTCGGGGAAGGTGAGGGTTTCCCCCTCCTTCTCGGCGTTCTGGATGATGATGACATTGGAGGCCGCCCCGAGGATGGAGAGGTTCCCTGCAATCGTGCTCCCCGCGGCGAGGGCCATGAGGGCGGCCGGGGAGGTCGAAGGGAGGGCGGGCAGGTACAGGGCGACCCAGGGAACGTTCGAGACGAACTGGGAGGCAGCGATGGAGAGCCCGAGGATCACGGGGATCCCGGCGCCGAAGATCGGGACGAGGGACTGGATGAACCCGGACTCCCAGACGCTCTCCATGAGAACGAACATGGCGGCGAAGAAGACGAGGGTCTCCCAGTCGACCTTTCGCGCGATCTCCACCCTCCTTTCCGAGAAGGCGAGGATGGGGAGGGCCGAGAGGAGGGCGATGGCCGGGAGGGGAACCTGGAAATCAAGGCCGACAAAGAAAGAGGCGACCTTCACGGCGATGAAGGTGATGAGGACCACGAGGGAGACCCGGGTAATGAAGGCGAGCCGCTCGTCCTTCACGTACCCCGGGGGAAGGCTGAGCGGTTCCTTCCAGGGCTCGCCACGGAACGCGACGCGGAGAAAGAGGTAGACGAGGCCGAGGCCCACCACCGTGGGGATAGCGAGGTACAGGGCAAAGGTGATGAAGGGGTTCCCGGACGGGCCGTTGATGGCAATGAGGAGGTTCTGGGGGTTCCCGATGGGGGAGAGGACGCTCCCCGTGGTGATGGAGAAGGCAAGGGTGAGGAGGAGGAGTTTCGGGGAGATCCGGCTCGATCGGGCAAAGGAGAGGACGAGGGGGGTCCCGATGATCGCGAGGGTGTCGTTCATGAGGATGGCCGAGAGGATCCCGAAGGAAAAGACGAGGAGGAGGAGGAGCTGGTTCCGGTTTTCCGCCCTCCGGCAGATCCGGTTCGAGAGGTGGAGGAGGTACCCGCTCTCCCGGAGGGCGACCCCGACCACGAACATGCCGAAGAGGAAGATCATGACATCCGGGTTGACGGCTCTCGCGGCCGAGAGGGGCGAGATCTGGCCGGTGACGAGGACCGCCACCGCGCCGATGAGCATGATCTGCCAGATCCTGAGGGAGAACCGGCCGACCTTCCTGATGGCGATGCCGAGGAAGACCAGGATGAGGACGATGACCGGGATGCTCGGTGCAAAGGCCATGGGATCCCGTCAGGGGCTGGCGGTTCCCGCGGCGTCCCCGCCGCCGATGAGGTGCCCGATGATCTTCCGGTAGAGCCCGGGGGAGTGCTCGTCCTCGCCTCCCTCGAGGGAGGGGTTGTCGTTCACCTCGATGACGAAGGGAGTGCCTTCATGGTCCTTGATGTCGACCCCGTAGAACCCCCTCCCGATGGCCTTTGCCGCCGAAACGGCTATATCGAGGACCGGGGCGGGGACCTGAACGAGGGGCAGGCTCTTCACCGCGCAGTAGACGAGGTGCCCGTTCACCGTGGCCTGGATCTTGAAGGTCTCCTGGGGGATGATGTACTGGCAGGCATAGAGGGGTTCCCCGTCGAGCACCCCCACCCGCCAGTCGAAGTCGCTCTCGATGAACCTCTGGGCGACGATCCAGTCCGAGAGCTTGATGAACCTCTTCGCCGTCTTCAGGAACTCGGGTACGGTGTGGACCTTTTCCACCCGGAGGGAGAAAGAGGTGGACGGCTCCTTGAGGATGAGGGGCGTACCGAGGTTGCGGAGGAGGTCTCCCGCGGTCTTCTCGGTGAGATCCCTCTTTCCCACAAACACCGTCTCGGGGATCCGGACACCATGGTGCATGAGGTGAAGGTACATGTTCACCTTGTCAGAACAGACCCGGATGGACTCCGGGTCATCGATGACCGGGATACCCCGGAGCTCGGCCATCTTCGCGGCCACGAAACTGATGTTCAGCGGGTCCGTCCTGCTCCGGATGAAGAGACCATCGACCTTGGCGATCTTCGCTATCTCGGTCGGGAAAATGAAGTAGACAGTGTGCCCCATCTCCTCGGCGGAGTCCCGGAGCCGGATCAGGGCCGTGAGCTGCTCGGAGTTCCCCAGGGTCTGCCGGTCCACGAAGAGCCCGAGCCTAGCCATCGCACTCACCCGTGAGGATCCCCTCGAGGATCCTTTTTTCGTCCCGGGAGAGGGTGGAATACCAGACCGGGGTGATGGCCGAGAGCCGGTATCCCCCGTTCTCCACCGAAACGACCTCCATCAGGGGTATCCGGAAAAGGCGGTAGACTTTCGCGGCGAGATCGGCGAGGGGTCCGGGGGCATCCGCCGTTCGGCCGAAGATGGCGACGCAGGGGACGATCTCCGCGGACTCGGGGATAGGCTCGTAGCAGAAGGGGTACTTCCCGTTCCCGGTGATGTACTTGATGACCGGCCCGGCGGTCTCGAGGTCCCGGACGATGCTGTACTCCGCGGGGTCGGCAAAGTAGGATATCCCGTAGAGGATGGAGGGGAGGGGAACACGTTCGTCGGAGATTCCCCATTCGCAGACCGGTATCCCGGCCTTTCCTGCCCGGGCGAGGCAGACCGGGACCACGTAGGCATCGAGGAGATCCCTCGTCGAGGGGACGGGCTGTTTCCCCTCCATCTCCAGGGTGAGGATCCGGTAGTAGGCCTCGGTCTTGTACGAGTAGTCCTCGCTCACGACGTAGGTAACGCCGCTTCGTACCTTCTCGTGGATGACGTCGCGCCGGAGGAGTCTGCCCGTCCCCCTACCCGGCCGTGGGCGTGCCGGAGATCCGCGGCTCATGCCCGGTGGCTCACCCCGATGCGGGATTCCCCGGGGCTGTCTCTGGATCCTTCTCCTGTCCGGGGATGCCCTGAGGAGGATCGCCCCCGTGTGATGGGCAGGGATGGAAGAAGAGCTGAAATACGAGTTACACCCTCCCGGTGTCCATGATGTAGTATGCCCATCCCGTTATTTCAGGGTATCGAGCAGGAGAGGGGTAATCGGATCCATCGCCGGGGTTCGGGTCGTTCGACAGGGTTCGAAGGAGGAGAGGGGTGGTTACTGGATATCTATCCTCTCGCCGGTGACCATGTAGTGGACCTTTTCTGCGATCTTACAGGCATGGTCCCCGCAGCGCTCCAGGTACCGGGCGACGAGGATGTAGTTGGTGCAGATGGGGATCCTCGCCGGATCCGCGGTCATGGCGGCGATGCCCTCGTTGAGGGTTGAGAGGAAGAGTTCGTCCACCTCGTCGTCCCTTTTTCCGATATCCCCGATGGGCGAGGTGCTCTCCTTTGCATAGGCATCGAGGCCTGCATCGACCATCCCGCAGACGATCTCCGTCATGCGGGGGATGTGGAAGAGGCCGGGGATCGGCTGCATCCCCGCGCTCCTGTCCACCACCACCGCGACGTCCTTTCCATAGATCCCGATCCTGGTAAGGTAGGTGATCATCTTCAGGGTGGCCGCGATGGTCCGGAGGTCCTTTGCCATGGGCTGGTAGAGGGCCATAAGCCTGAGGGCCTCTTCCTCGACGGATTCGTCCCATGTCCTCAGGCTCTCTCTCTTTTTCATCACCCAGGCCGCGAGCTCAAGGTCCTCGTTCCCCAGGGCCCGGATGGACATCTGGAGCATGGCCCGGGAGAGGGCGCCCATCTCGAGGGCATGCTCCTTCATCATCTCGAGTTCTGCGTGAAACTTTTCTACCATACTGCCACCTATCCGAACCGGCCCGTCACATAGTTGGCCGTGAGCTCCTCACGGGGCTTCTCGAAGATCTGTGTTGTCTCCCCGAACTCAATGAGCTTTCCCAGGTACATGAACCCGGTGGAATCCGAGACCCGGGCCGCCTGTTGCATGTTATGAGTGACGATGACCACGGTATAGTCCCTCTTGAGGTGATCGATGAGGTTCTCGATCTTCGCCGTCGCAATGGGGTCGAGGGCCGAGCAGGGCTCGTCCATGAGGATGATCTCCGGCTCGACGGCGAGGCACCGGGCGATGCAGAGCCGCTGCTGCTGGCCTCCCGAGAGGCCGGTGGCGGGGTCGTGGAGCCGGTCCTTCACCTCGTTCCAGAGGGCCGCCGACTGGAGGCTCTCCTTCACGATCCGGTCGAGGTCCCCGCTGTCCGTGACCCCGTGGACCCTCGGGCCGTAGGCGACGTTCTCGTACACCGACTTCGGGAAGGGGTTCGGCTTCTGGAAGACCATCCCGACCTTCTTCCGGATGGCGACCACGTCGGCGGCGGGACCGTATACCTCCTCCCCGTCGATGAGGACCCTGCCCTCGACCCTGCAGGAGCCGATGAGGTCGTTCATGCGGTTGAAGACCCGGATGAGGGTGGACTTCCCGCAGCCGGAGGGGCCGATAAGGGCCGTCACCCGGTTCCTCTCCACCGCCATGGTAATGCCCTCGAGGGCCTGCTTCTCCCCGTACCACAGGTTCAGGTTCTCGGTCGCGATGATAGTCTGGCTTCCTGACATAGCTACCAGCTCACTCCCCTCTGGAAGCGGTCCCTGAGGAGGATGGCGATGGCGTAGATCCCGATGACGAGGGCGAGGAGGACGAGGGCCGTGCCGTACTGGTTGGTCCTCGCACCGGGAACGTTCGTCGCAAGGATGAAGAGGTGGTAGGGGAGGGCCATGACGGGATCGAGGAGGGAATCGGGGAGAAACCGCCGGGAGAAGACGACGGCGGTGAACATGATGGGGGCGGTCTCCCCCGCGGCCCGTCCCACGGCGAGAATGGCGCCGGTGAGGATCCCGGGCATCGCCGGCGGGAGCACGACCCGGCGGATCGTCTGCCACCGGGTTGCCCCGAGGGCAAGGCTCCCCTCCCGGAGCCCCTGCGGGACGCACTTCAGGGCCTCCTCGGTGGTCCGGATGATGGTCGGGAGGACCATGAGGGCGAGGGTGACCTGCCCCGCGATGAGGGAGACCCCGAACCGGAGGTACAGGACGAGGAAGGCGAAGCCGAAGAGGCCGAAGACGATGGAGGGGGTTCCGTTCAGGAGGTCGACCCCGGTCCTCACGAGCCTCACGAACCGGCCCTCGCGGGTGTACTCGACCAGGTAGACCGCGGCGCCCACGCCGACGGGAAGCGCCATCCCGATGGCCCCACCCACCAGGTACAGGGTGCCGACGATGGCCGGGAAGATCCCGCCGCTCCTCCCCAGGTCCCGGGGCACCCCGGTCAGGAACTCCCAGGAGATGGCCGGGAGGCCGTTCCCTATGATGTTCCAGAGGATAACCCCGAGGACAAGGAGTACAATGACGGTAGCGGCGGTGACGAAGAAGAAGGCGATCCTCTCTGTCATCCGCCGGGAGAGCCGTCCGCGGAGGAGAAGGAAGGCCCCGGCCGCCGCGGCGAGGGCCAGGGCTGCGGTGAGGCCGAGGGACAGGGTGATCAGGGCGAGGAGGAGGATCCCCGCGGCGGCGATGGCGGGAACCCGGGCCTTTGCGAGGATGTTCCGGGCCCCCCGGGAAATCCTGTACCGGAGGGGTGTCCTCCCGTCGACCCCGCAGGGTACCACCGCCACCGCTCCGCTCCGGATCCTCCCGATGACCGCCGAAGCGGTCAGGTTCACGAGGAGGGTGATGACGAGGAGGAGGATGGCGACGCCGAAGAGGGCCTGGTAGTGGGCGCTCCCGGAGGCGACCTCCCCCATCTCGATCCCCAGGGTCCCGGTCAGGGTCCGGATGGGGGAGAACACGTTCCAGATAGGGCTCGGGATGACGGCCGCGTTCCCGGTGACCATGAGCACCGCCATGGTCTCTCCGAGGGCCCTCCCCATGCCCAGGATGACCCCGGCGGAGATCCCCGAGAAGGCCGCCGGGATGATAACCCGGCTCATGGTCTGCCACCGGGTGGCCCCGATGGCAAGGCTTCCCTCCCGGTACTCCCGGGGGACCGCCCGGATGGCGTCCTCCGAGACGGAGGTGATGGTGGGGAGGGCCATGATGGCAAGGAGGATGGAACCCGCAAGCCATGTGAGGCCTGAGGAGAGGTCGAAGCCGACCCGGAGGACCTCGGTCAGCACGACGAGGCCAAAGAACCCGTACACGACGGACGGGATCCCCGCCAGGAGCTCGATGGCCGGCTTTAAGACCGCCCTGACCCGGGTGGAGGCGATCTCGGCCGTGAAGATGGCGCACCCCAGGGAGAGGGGAATGGAAATAATCATCGCCCCGAGGGTGACGAGGAGAGTTCCCACCGTGAGGGGTAGGGTTCCGTACTGCGGCGGGTTCCCGGTCGGGTCCCAGGAAGTACCCGCAATGAAGTCTCCGACGCCGGCTAAGGGAAAGATGGGCGCGGCCTGGAGGAAAAGATAGAGGAGGATGAAGAGCACCGAGAGGATTGCCGCGGTCGAGGAGAGGAAGAGGAGGGCCTCGATAACCCGCTCGCTCCTCAACCGCCTTCCGGCCTTTTCGGGGGAACCCTGGAGGCGGAGAGCCTGGAACAGGAATGTTGGCCGGAGGAGATCGCGGGGGAGGAGTGGGGTCGGGGGTCGATCCCGCATCGGGGCGTTCATTTCCGGACTTCACCTCCCGGGGTGATCAGGAGAGGGGCACGAAGCCCTGCTCCTCGACAATCTTCTGCCCGTCAGGCGAGAGGATGAAATCGATAAAGTCCCTCGCGAGCCCTGACGGCTGGCCCTGCGTGATCATGTACAGGGGGCGGGAGATGGGATACGTGTGGTCAAGGACGGTCGCGATGCTCGGGGCGATCGCCACGCCTTTCGAGTTGTAGAGTTTCAGGGCCTTGACGCCGGGGGTGATAAACCC
>DATGDI010000002.1:0-11863 GCA_035310965.1 Methanomicrobiales archaeon | reverse complement strand
TTCGTGAAGTTCTCGATCTCGTGGGGGAGGACGGTGGAGCCGCCGGAGTCGGTGAAGACGATGTCGTTCCCGTTCGCCTGGGCGCTGGCGGCGAGGTCGGAGTCGAAGGGGAGGCTGACGAGGACCGGGAAGTTGGTCTGGGTGCCGGAGACCATGGTCCCGTTGATGGTGAGCTTCTTCCGGGAGACCCAGTCGCAGGGGCTGATGACGAGGGGTCCGGCGCCGCCGCCGCCACCGCCACCGCCGCAGGCTCCGCAGTCGCCGGGGCAGGAGGAGCAGGTCTCGGCCCCGTTGCAGATGAGGTCGCCGCAGGTGGGGCAGGCTCCGCAGTCGCCGGGGCAGGAGGAGCAGGTCTCGCCGCCGTTACAGAGGAGGTCGCCGCAGCTGGGGGGGCAGGCTCCGCAGTCGCCGGGGCAGGAGGAGCAGGTCTCCCCGATGTTGCAGGTGCCGTCGCCGCAGGTAGGGCATATCCCGCAGTCGCCGGGGCAGGTGGTGCAGGTCTCGGCCCCGTTGCAGGTGCCGTCCCCGCAGCCGGTCAGGTCAGTTCCCGGCTGGCCGGGGAAGCCGGGCCCCTCCCGCCAGCCCCGGGCGATGCCGCCGGGGGAGTATTCGAGGATGTAGTCGGTGGCGATGTTCACCCGGGTGAGGGAGAGCTGGATGGTGTAGAGCTGGGGGTCTCCGGTGATGTTCAGGTAGGCGATGGTACCGGAGGATCCGGCGGCATAGGAGCCGGCGGGGAGGCCTCCGCGGGCGGCGATTTCATGGAAGGTGCGGTTCCACATGTCGGCGGCATTGGTGTTTGCCGCCTGGATACGGAGGTTCACCCACCGGGTATTTTTTCCGGGCATGAGGGGGGCGTTCACGATGCCGGTGACCTGGCTCGTGACGGTGATGGGGCCGCTGCCGCTCATGTTGGCGGTGACGGCATTTCCCTGGAGGAGGATCTCCCCGACGTTGACCACGGGCGCGCCGTTAGAGAGGGAGACGCTGATGTCGGGCGGGATCTCGGTGGTGGAACCCTCGTCCTGCTCGAGGAAGACGCCGCCGAGCTGGTAGTAGTGGGTCTGGGGGGTGTAGTAGAGGTTATTGGACCGGAATTCGATGGAACCGAGGGGGAAGGTCGAGGCAGAGACCATGGGGGTGTAGGAGTTCTGCATCTCGTAGGAGGCAAGGATCCCGGAGCCGTCGCTTGCCGACAGCCAGAGGTTCTGGGGGTTCTGGAACTGGGGGGAGATGCCGTAGACGGGGTTCATGAGGTCGACCTTGTAGGTGGTCGAGGAGCTGATGCTCCGGTAGACCGGGAGGCTCGTCGCGACCGCCCTACCGCCGACGAGGGTGGTCACGGTGATATCGGTGCCGTTCAGGGTCCAGGAGGTGGGGTCGGTGTAGATGTAGTTCGGGGTGACGTTGACCCAGGCGTCCCAGGTCGGGCCGTGGACGAACACGCCCCTCTCCTTCAGGAGATCGGTCGCGTAGAGCTTGATGTAGAGGTTCGAGGGCGTGGTGTTCACGGAGAGGAGGACGGGAGATGTACCGACGGCCTGGCCCACCTTGGATCCCCCGCCCCCGAGGATATAGGAGTCCGAGGTGATGGTGATGTTCTCGTCCCGCTGGTTAAGGGCGAGGACCGCGCCGGCTCTCGGCGGGCGGAGGAAGGGGAAGAAGCTGAGGAGGCCGGTGGTCTCGCCGCTGCCGAGGGAGAGGGAGGGCCCGAAGCTGGAGGTCCCCTGTCGGGTCATCCAGAGGGAGTCGATGTTCAGCTTGAACTCGGCGAAGCGCTCCTTCACCTCGGACATCTGGGAGATCTCCTGGTCCCGGCCCAGGGTGGGCATGAAGTAGATCATATAGACGGTGATGGTCATGATGACGACGGCGAGGATGAGGAGTAAGCCCACGACCTCGTTGATGCCGCGGGCCTTCCGGCCCGGTTTTCTCATCTCTCCCGGTTTCATGCCCGACAAATCCCCCGGGCACCCTGACCTGATCCCCCAGAAAACGAATGGTTTTCTGATACAAGGCTGCCTTTACATAGTTATAGAATGGGTAAGTATATAAATACCTTGTGTAATTTCCCTGGCCGGGGCGAATGGGCAGCGCCGGCCTGGTCATCCATGGTGAAGGTATCCCGGTGTCCTTTCTGGTCCATGACGGGAGAGGTGTTAAACACTATAAGGGGAGAACACGAAGAATGTTGGTACCATGGGAGGAGCGAGCGAACGGATCCATTGGGCCGACGTGGTCGCGGCCTCGGTGAGGGAGGGACAGGAGCACCGGATCGCGACCGGGATCACCCCCTCCGGGCCCATCCACATCGGGAACATGCGGGAGGTTCTCACCGGCGACCTTGTGTACAAGGCGATGGGGGAGCGCGGCCTGCCCGTGGAGCTCCTCTATATCGCCGACGACTTCGATCCCCTCCGGAAGGTTTACCCCTTCCTTCCCGAGTCCTACGCCGCCTACGTGGGGAAACCCATCTCCGACATCCCCTGCCCCTGCGGGGAGCACCGCAGTTACGCGGACCACTTCCTCACGCCTTTCCTCTCCGCCCTCTCGGAACTGGATATCTCCCCCCGGGTGTATCTCGGGAGCGAGCTCTACCGCTCGGGGGCCTACACGAAGGAGATCGGGATCGCCCTCGAGCACACGGGCGAGATCCGGCACATCCTCGAGCAGGTCTCCGGGCGGACGCTCCCCCCCGACTGGGCGCCCTTCTACCCCGTCTGCAGCGTCTGCGGGAAGCTCTCCCCCGCCCGGATCCTGGAGCACGACCCCTCCCGCCACACGGTCCGGTACAGGTGTGCCTGCGGGAACGAGGGCACGTCAGACTACTCAAAGGGCGAGGGAAAACTCGTCTGGCGGGTGGACTGGCCCATGCGATGGGCCCATTTCGGGATCACCGTCGAGCCCTTCGGGAAGGACCATGCCACCGCCGGGGGATCCTATGACACGGGGAAGGAGATCGCCCGCCGGGTCTTCCGGGTCGAGCCGCCTCACCCGGTCATCTACGAGTGGATCAGCCTGAAGGGCAAGGGGGCGATGCACTCGAGCAAGGGCGTGGCCGTGACCATCAGCGAGATGCTCGAGATCGTCCCGCCCGATGTTCTCCGCTACCTGATCGCCCGGACGAGGCCGGAGCGGACCATCGACTTCGACCCGGGCATGGGGCTCATCTCCCTCATCGACGAGTACGACCGTGTCTCCGAGAAGGGAGACGGCAGGGAGTACGAGCTCTCCCGGATCGCCTCCATTCCCACCCGCATCCCCTTCCGGCACATGGTGACGGTGGTGCAGATCGCCCACGACGACCGGCGGCTCTTCCAGTGCCTCGCCCGGACGAGTTACGACGTGACGGACCGGGAGAACATCCTCAAACAGGCGGAGCGGGTGAGAGTCTGGATCCGGAAATATGCCCCCGAGTCGGTGAGATTCTCGGTAAAGGAGAGGCTCCCCCTCCAGATCGGGGACCTTTCCGAGAAGGACATCCAGGCCCTCTCCGCCTACCTCGAGTTCGTGAAGGCCCTGCCGGCCTGGTCTGCGGAGGCCATCCACAACGGGGTGTACGAGGTGGCGCCCCGGTGCGGAACGGACGCGAAGAGGCTCTTCGAGCTGGTGTACCTCGCCTTCCTCGGGCAGTCGCGGGGCCCGCGCCTGGGCTGGTTCCTCGAGGCCCTCGGGAGGGAGTTCGTGACCGGGCGCCTCTCCGAGGCGGTGTATCCCTGTGTCCTCTAAAGGGGTGGCCGCACGGGGGTGCGAGCTCTGCCGGCTGGGGGCCAAGTTGGTCCTCTTCGTCACGGGCCTCTGCCACCGTGAGTGCTGGTACTGCCCGCTCTCCGAAGAGAGGGCCGGCCGGGACCTCGCCTTCGCGAACGACCGGCCGGTGGAGGGGCCGGAGGATTTCCTTGCCGAGGCCCGGATGATGGGAGCCCTCGGAACGAGCATCACCGGCGGTGAGCCCTTCCTCGTGCCCGACCGGGTGACCCGGTTCTGCACGGTCCTGAAGGAGGCCTTTGGAAAGGCCCACCACATTCACCTGTACACGGGAATGGCCCCGACCCGGGAGATGCTTCTCCCCCTCGCGGGACTCGTGGACGAGATCCGCCTCCACCCGCCGCCGGAGTCCTGGCCCGCCATCGGGTCATCGGCGTATGCCCGGGCCATCGGGGAGGCCCGCTCCCTCGGATTCGCGGTCGGGATCGAGGTCCCCGCCCTGAAGGGCCTCCCCGCCCTTGCCCCTGTCCTCCCGGAGATCGACTTCCTGAACATCAACGAGCTCGAATGGGGCGGGATCAATGCCGATGAGATGAGGAAACGGGGATATCCCCCTGCCGACGACATTCACAACGCGGTGAAGGGCTCGCGACGCTGGGCAGCGGATCTTCCCCACCGTGAGAAGGTCAGGTGGTGCTCATCGAGGTTCAAGGACGCGGTCCAGCTCCGGGAGCGCCTGAAGCGCATCGCCGCCCGGACCGCCCGTTCCTTCGATGAGGTCACCGGTGACGGGACCATCCTCTACGGGGTCATCGAGCCCGACGGGTCCCTCCCCCTCTCCCGTTTCGGACTTCCCGGGGGAAGCTACGAGGAGTGCGACGGACGCCTCGAGCTCTCCTGGCGGACGCTCCGGAAACGGGCGGGAAAACTCCCCGGGAAGAAGTACATCGTGGAGCGCTACCCGAATCGCGGGGTGGTGGTGGAGGTGATCCCCCTGTGAAGGCCCGCTCGGGCCTCGAGGGGCTGTACGAGCGTCTCCTCGGCTGGCAGATCCGGCACGTCCCGCTTCACATCGCCATCATCCAGGACGGGAACCGCCGGTTCGCGAGGTCCCAGGGCATGGACGCATCGGAGGGGCACCGGGCCGGGGCCGACACCACCGAGAAGGTGCTTGACTGGGCCCACGAGATGGGGGTGAAGTACATCACCCTCTACTCCTTCTCCACCGAGAACTTCCGGCGGGACAGCGCGGAGCTCGCGGGCCTCTTCACTCTCTTCAAGGAGAGGTTCGAGAAGATCATCTCAGATGAGAGGATCCACAGCCGGAGGATCCGGGTGCGGGTCTTCGGGGATCGCACCCTCCTCCCGCCCGATCTCCTGGAAAGGGTGGAGGCCGCCGAGGAAGCCACCCGGTCCTACGGGAACTACTTCCTGAATGTCGCCCTTGCCTATGGGGGGAGGAACGAGATCGTCCACGCGGCCCGCTCCATCCTCCGCGACGTGGAAAGGGGCTCTCTCAGCCCGGATGAGATCGACCCGGCCCTCGTGGAGCACCACCTCTACGACGGGAAGTACCTCCCCCCCGTGGACCTCATCATCCGCACCGGGAACGAGCGCCGCACCTCCAACTTCCTTCCCTGGCTCGCGAACGGGAAGGAGAGCGCGGTCTACTTCTGCGCCCCACACTGGCCGGCCTTCCGTAAGATCGACTTCTACCGGGCCCTGCGTGTATACGATCAGCGGATGCGCGGGAAGGGCATGGCCTGGAATGAGGCCTGAACCTGATGGTTCGGCCTCGCTCCGGACCGTGAGCGGTCCGTCGCTAGGCACCGAACCGGCGCTTCCGGGACTGGTAGTCCCTGAGAGCCCGCAGGAAGTCCACCTTCCGGAGGAGCCTCCAGTTGACGTCGGTGAAGAAGAGCTCCGCGTACACGCTCTGCCAGATGAGGAAATCGGTCAGGTGGGAGGCGCCCGTCTTGATTACGAGATCCGGGGTGTACCTGAAGGTGAGGTACGAGTCGATGAGATCTTCATCCACTCTCCCGGGGTCCACCCCGGCCTCCGCCATCCGCCGGATGCACCGGGTGATCTCCTCGCGGCCTGAATGGCCGATGGCGACATGGACGGGCATCCCCTCGCCCATGACCTCCTCCCTCTCCCCTCCGTGGAGCTCGAGGCGGGCGAAGTTGGCGATCCCGCAGATGAAGGGGAGGAACGGGTCGATCCGCGCCGGGTTCTGGGTGCCGATGTGGAAGGTGACCCCGTGGATCCCGAGATCGCGGCACCACCGGCTCACCTCGGCGATCTTCCCGGGTGCCTCCACCATGTCCTGCTCCGTGATCATGAAACAGAGGTGCTCGGGGAAAAGGGTGAGCCTGCGGAGGAGCAGCCTCTCGTAGATCCAGTAGATCATGAGGCCCACCCGAGCAGCGCCTCCCGGCCGAGGGTGTTCAGGATATCCCCGGGTGCGCACCAGCCCCGCCGGGCGAGGGTGACCCCGTGCCGGATATGCCCGAGTTCCGGCCGGGAATGGGCGTCCGTCCCGATGGAAAGCTTCACGCCCCGGTCCCGAACCTCCCGGATCTGGGGATCGTCGAGGTCCATCCGGAAGGGGGAGGCGTTGATCTCGAGGGCCGTCCCCGCGGCCTTTGCCGCCTCGATGACCCGGTCCATATCCACCTGGGAGGCCGGCCGGGAGGGGAAGAGCCGGCCCGTCGGATGGCCCAGGATGTCCACATGCTCGTTGGAGACGGCCGTGAGGATCCGGCGGGTCATGACGTCCTTCTCCTCGTTGAGCGCCGAATGGACCGAGGCGATGACGAGGTCGAGATCGGCGAGGACCCGGTCCGGGAGCCCCAGGGTACCGTCGGCCAGGATGTCCACCTCGATCCCGGCCAGGAGCTGGCAGCCGGATCCCCGGTTCACCCGCTCTATCTCCTTCCCCTGGGCCTTCACCCCGTCGGCATCCAGGCCGTGGGTGATCCCCAGGGTCGAGGAGTGGTCAGACACGAGGAGGTACTCGTACCCGAGCTCGGTTCCCGCGGCGGCGAACTCCCCGAGGGTCAGGTGCCCGTCGGTCGCCGTCGTGTGGATGTGGAGGTCGCCCCGGATGGCCTTCTCCTCCACGAGAACGGGGAGATCCCCGGCGAGCGCCCGCTCGATCTCCCCCCGGTCCTCGCGGATCTCCGGCGGGAAATAGGGAAGGCCGAGGAAAGAGAACAGGGAGGCCTCGTCAGGGAAGGTGTGGAGGCCGCCCCCCTCGCGCTCCTCGAGGCCGTACTCGTTCAGCCGGAGGCCCTTCCCGATGGCGATCTCCCGCAGGTGGATGTTGAACTCCTTGGAACCGGTGAGGTACAGGAGCATGGAGCCGAAGGATCCGGGCTCGGTGAACCTGAAATCCACCTGGTGGCCCAGGCACCGGATGGAGGTCTTCTCGCTCCCCGCCGCGATCACCTCGTCCGCGATGGACCTGACCCGGGAGTTCACCGCCAGGGGCGATTCCACGGAGGCGATGTCGATGTCCCCGACGGTGGATTTCCCCCGCCGGTAGCTCCCCGCCACCTCGAACTGCCCCGGGGAGAGAACGGAGGTTGCCTTTGCCACCACGGCATCGGCCTGGTCCCGGGTCATCCGGGTCGTCGAGCCGCGGTACCGGGCAATGGACTTGAGGAACTCGGACTCCTTCTTCTCTCCGAAGCCCTTCACCGCCCGGATCCGCCGCTGCCGGGCCGCCCGCTCCAGGTCATCGACGGACTGGATCCCGAGCTTCATCCAGAGGGTGTGGACGGTCTTGGGGCCCACCCCCTCGAGCTTCAGGAGCTCCGGGAGGGACTCGGGGATCCTTCCCTCGAGTTCCTCGAGCTCCGGGAAGGTCCCGGTCTTCAGGATGGAGGCGATCTTTCCGGCGATCTTGCTCCCGATGCCGGGGATGGCGAGGAGCGCCTTCTCATCCATGTCCGAGACGGGCGTGGTGAGATCCTCCAGGTGCTTCGCGGCGCGTTCATAGGCGCGCACCTTGAACACGTCCTCCTCGCCGGTCACCTCCAGGAGTTGGCCCATGAACCGGAGACGCTCCGCAATCTCCCGGTTCGAGTATGCCATGCGTACATCTCGTCCCCCGCGGTATATGGTTCTCTCGTTCCACTCGCCACATCCGCGAGCCTGATCCGGGTCTTTTGGACCTGAGGATGCGACCGCAGAGAGAGGGGACAGGATGGGGGCAATAATTAATCATGCCCTCGCATAGTTACCTGCGGACCCATGCTCACCTTCATCGGCCTCGGCCTCTATGACGAGAGAGACCTCTCGGTGAAGGGCCTCGAGGCCGTCCGGTCGGCGGACACCGTGTACCTCGAGACCCATACCTCCCGGCTCACGGGAACGACCCTTCCCTCGATGGAAAGGTTCTACGGGAGACCGGTCATCCCCCTCACGAGGGAGGAGATGGAGGTGGACCCCGGCGAGATCCTGGCCCGGGCGAAGGCGGGGAACGTGGCCCTCCTCTGCGGGGGGGACCCCATGGTCTCCACGACTCATGCCGATCTCCGGCTCCGGGCCCATGCCGCGGGCGTGGAGACCCGGATCATCCACGGGGCATCCATCCAGACCGCCGTCTCCGGCCTCACCGGCCTCCAGAACTACCGGTTCGGGAGATCGACCTCCATCCCCTTCCCGTCGGGCTCCTGGTTTCCGACGACGCCCCTCGAGACGGTCCTCGCAAACCTCGGCCTCCGGCTCCACACCCTCGTCTTCCTGGACATCCAGGCCGATCGCTCCATGACCGTGGGGGAGGGGATCGCCCTTCTCGGTGAAATGGCCCACCGGATCTCGAGGCCGGCCCCCGGTTTCTACGTGGGGGTCGCCCGGGCGGGATCGGCGGATGCCTTCGTGGCCGCTGGTGGCCTGGCATGGCTCGCGTCGCAGGACTTCGGCCCGCCCCTCCACGTCCTCGTGGTCCCGGCCGACCGGCACCCGGTGGAACAGGAATACCTGGAGGCCTTCACCCGGTATGAAAATCGGTGACTACGGGGAGTCGCTGGGGAGGCATCTCTCGGGGATCTCCCCATCAGCCCCGCCGGGGACCGCCCTTTTCCGGGTGGCCGGGGAGGCGATTGAGATGGCGGAGGCGTACCTCCTGGACGGGAGGAGCTTCCTCTCGGCCGGTGACCTGATGAACGGGCTCGCCGCTTTTACCTACGCCGCCGGCTGGCTGGACGCCTCGGCCTCCCTCGGGCTCTTCGGGGCGGTGACGGCCCTGGGCATCCCGGTCTTCGCCGAGGAGGCCGGATCCCTTGGGGGGGACCGGGTCCGGGAGAAGAGGACCCGGTACCGGCGGATGCTCTCCGGCGCCATCGAGGCCCTCGAATGTTCCCCCGACCCGGGAAGCCCCCTCTATCCCGTGGCCGCGGCCATCCTCGGGCGGGCGGAGACCCTCCTCGGGGAGGGGGACCTCCTGGCCGGGCAGGGAAGGGAAGGGGATTCTCTCGCATGCTACAGCCATGGCCATGGCTGGCTTGACGCCGGGGTCAGGGCCGGGCTCTTCCGGATCCTCCATTCCCGGGACCTGTTCACGGTGGGCCCTTTATAGAAAGGGACTTTCTCTGGGCCCCCTCTAAAAGGTTATGAGCTTTCCCTGTAACCGGTACATTTGCACCTCAAGGGGCGAAACGCGTTCCCGGGGGAAGGATGAGGAGGTTATCGTGGAGCGTTCCCAGTGGAAGTGGCTCATCGTCTCGGTGAGCTTCAGCCTGGTGGTCCTCGCCCTCGTCCTCTACTTCACGGTAACCGAGCGGACCTTCGAGTACCTCAAACGCCTGAACCCCCTTTTCCTCTTCCTCGCCATCGTGTTCCATTTCCTCGCCTACGGGTTCTGGGCGATGAGGATTCGCACCATGGCTGCCTCTCTCGGGCACCGGGTTGAGTTCACCTACTGCCTGAACCTGGTCATGGCGAACCTCCTCGCCGGGGCCATCACCCCCGCCCAGGCCGGCGGGGAACCGGTCCGAATTCACCAGCTCTACCGGAACAACGTCCCCCTGGGGGATGCCACGGCCATCGTCCTCGTCGAGCGTGTTCTCGATGCCGTCATCCTCGGGGTCGCGGGGATCGGGGCCATCTTCCTCCTCGGGGAGATGGTGGAGGCGGTCCCGAGGGGCCTCACCCTCGTGATCACCCTCGCCTGGCTCGCGATGGTCGTCATCATCGGGGCCTTCGTCTTTTCGGTGAGGAACCCCGAGTTCCTGAAGAGGTCCTTAAAGAGGATCTCGGGGGTCTTCATCAGGCGCTGGGACTTCACGAGGGTCGAGCGCCTCATCGCCTCCATCGACCGGGAGGTGGACAACTTCCATGACAGCCTCTCCCGGTTCATGGCCCACGGGCGTCGGGGGCTCCTCTGGGGAGCTCTCTACACCGGGCTCTTCTGGTTCTCGGAGTTCATCATCGTCTCCCTCATCCTCATAGGCATCGGGGAGCAGCCCTACTACCTCCTGTCCCTCATTGCCCAGATCGTCATCGCCATCGTCATGATGATCCCCCTCACCCCCGGATCCTCGGGGGTCGCCGAGCTCTCGGCGACCTCCATCTACGGCCTCTTCATCAACACCTCCATCGTCGGGGTCCTCGTCGTGGTCTGGAGGGCCATCTTCTACTACCTGAATATCGCAGTGGGGATCGTCGCCTCCATCCCCCTCATCCAGCGGGAGATGCTGCGCCGCGACGGGGAGCCACCCGAAGGTTTAACGTAGGGGAGGGTGATTCTTACCATCGCCATGGACGAGCGCGAGTGCCGGGTCCGGGGGGTCTTCCTTTCGATGAGCGGGCAGGGAGCCGCGGCCCCCACCGTCGTGCTCGAGCTTCCGGGCGGGGACTGCATCCCCATCTACATCGGCCTGTGGGAGGCCATCTCCATCCGGAACGCCATCAAGGGGGAGGTGCTCCCCCGGCCCATCACCCACGACCTCTTCGTGGAGGTGCTCCGGAGGCTCCACGCGACGGTCGGCGGCCTCTCCATCGATTCCCTTGAGGACGGAATCTTCTACGCGAAGCTCCGGGTGAAGCTCGATGGGATGGTCGAGGAGGTGGACTGCCGGCCGAGCGACGGCATCGCCATCGCCCTCAGGACCCATGCGCCCATCACCGTGGGGGAGGGAGTGGTCTCCCAGGCCTCCAAGAAACGGGAGGACCTCCCCGAACTGCAGGACCTCGACTCAGTGGTGTAGGCCAGGTTCTAGACCTTCCCCTTTTCCGGGTGGCGCCTCTTCTCGAGCTCGGAGAGAACCTCCTCGAGATCCACCCCCGCCGCGGCGAGGGCGAGGAGGAGGTGGAACTCGAGATCGGCCGCCTCCCACACGATGTCCCGCCTCTCCCCGTTCTTCACCGCGATGATGAACTCCGCCGCCTCCTCCCCCACCTTCTCGAGGATCCCGTCGATTCCCTTCTCACCCCGGGCGAGCCGGTTCACGTACGATCCCTCCCGGGGGTGGGCGAGCCGGTCCCGGAGGACCTCCCAGAGCTCGGGGATCACGTCGAGATGCTTCACGAGCCATCCCCCGCTGACAGGATCTCTCCGAGTTCGGACCCGAAAAACCTCCGGAAGAGGAGCCGGGCCTTCTCCACGTTCGCCCCTCCCTTGCCGATGGCGATCCCGAGATCCCCCTTCTTCTGGAGGATGATGTTCACCCTCCCGCCCTCGTCCCTCCGGACCGCCGAAAGGACCGCCGGCCGGAACATGTTCGCCACGAAGTCATCCGGGTTCTCCGAGTACTCCACCATCTCGATCTTCTTCCCGAGAACCTTCTCCATCCTCCTGATGTTCTCCCCTTTCTTCCCGATGGCGAGGCCCATGTCGCCGGGCCGGATCACGTAGATGATCCGGTCGAACCGCTCGTCGATGAGGCAGTCCACGGCGGTGGATTTGGTGAGGATCCTGAGCTCCTCGATGTACCGTCTCTCCTTGAAACCGAGGGTCCGCTCCATTTCAGGTGATCCTAATGCGCTCCCCGTATATATCCTTACAGAAATGAGCCCCGGGTCCGAGGGAGCGACGGGTCCGAAGGAGCCGGAGCTGTCCAGGGGGGTTTGGGGCCCCTCAGGACTTGAGCGACGGGTCCGAAGGAGCCGGAGCTGTCCAGGGGGGTTTGGGGCCCCTCAGGACTTG
>DATGDI010000001.1:0-2547 GCA_035310965.1 Methanomicrobiales archaeon | reverse complement strand
CCGGTCATCTCCCCTCCCGTATCGTGCGAATCCGTCGTCTTCACTGCCTTTCCCGGCAGTAAACAGGATTCCCCTGCTATATATGGTTCTGCCTCTCTCGCAGGAAGTGAGAATACGTATGAGGCTTCCCGCCGGGTGTTTCGAATACCCCGCGCTGTTCTTATAGGCCGGTATCACCCACAGGTAGCTGTCATGCACGAGCCGCCGGTCAAGAAGGTCCTCTACTGGTGCGATCGCTGCAGCGTGCCCCTCATCGCCCGGACCTGCGGCTGCGGGGCGGAGGGGAGGCGGGTCCTCCTCCAGGCACCGTACGATGTCCGGCCGGCCCTTGCCGCCGACCTGGCCCTCCTCCGGGGGCTCGTGGAGGACCGGTTCGGGACGGTCCCGCTCCCGAAGATCGTCCTCCTGAACAAGGCAGGGGGCATCGACAGGAACGACCTCGTCATCATCCACGGGGAGCGCTTCGGCTGGCTCTCCTTCGATCCCCTGACCCGGAGGTCCAGGTTCGATCTCGCCCCGGGAGGCCTCCCCTTCGTCGTGGGCCACGCGACCCGGGGGATCGTGGATCTCGGCCTCGCGGCGGCGGCAGGAGATCTGGAGGGGCGCCGGATCGGCGGCAAACGGATCCCTGTCAGGACGGGCGAGCAGGACGGGACGGTGGTGGTGAAGTACCGCAATGGGCACGGTACCGGAGTGTTGAGGGAAGGGCAGATCCGGGTGAGAGAGATGGTGGCAGTAGAGACCCGGAGCCCTCCTGACCCGGAGTGGGGTGTCGCCATCGACCGGAACAGGCACCACCTGAAAAACCTCGAGAGGAATGCCATCCGGGAGATCAGGCATCACATGGGCGATCGCCCGTGTGCCAATGTCTCCTTCTCGGGCGGCAAGGATTCCATGGCGGCGATGGCCCTTGCCCGGAAGGCGGGGATCCCCTCGGCCTTCTTCATCGACACGGGCATCGAGTTCCCCGAGACCGTGAGGTTCGTCGAGGAGCAGGGGGTCGAGGTGATCCGGAAAGCCGGGGACTTCTGGGCCGCGGTGGAGAAGGCGGGTCCCCCTGCCAAGGACATGCGGTGGTGCTGCAAGCTCCTGAAGCTCCAGCCCCTGAAGCTCCATCTCGCGACCACGGGCCCGTGCGTCACGGTGCAGGGGAACCGGTGGTACGAGTCCTGGAACCGTGCCGATCTCGAGGCCACGAGCCAGAACCCGGCGAATCCCCTCCAGCTGAACATCTCCCCGATCCGCAACTGGCGGGCCCTCGAGGTTTTCCTGTACCTCTGGTGGCGGAAGCTCCCCGTGAACCCGCTTTACGACCGGGGCATCGAGAGGATCGGATGCTACCTCTGCCCGGCGATGCTCGAGAGCGAGCACGAGCTGATCAGGGAGATGCACCCCGAATTTGCGCAAAGGTGGGACCGGTTCCTGGAGAGGTGGGCCGCGGGCCACAACCTCCCGGAGGAGTATGCCCGGTGGGGGCTCTGGCGCTGGAGGGGACTCCCCCCGAAGATGCAGGAGCTCTGCGCGAGGGGCGGGATCGCCCTTGAGGGGAATCGGCTGAGGCACGTTCCCCGTGAACCACCCGGCCGTGAGAGGCCCGCCCCACCGCGGGAGATGGCGAAGGTTACCCCCGTGCCCGGCGAACCCATCCGGAAGGACTTCCCCCTCATCGCCGATCTCGTCTACCTCGACAGTGCGGCAACGGGCATCTCCCCCGAGCCGGTGCTCGAGGCCATGCTCGGGTACGAGCGCGGGTACCGGGCGAATGTCGGGAGAGGGGTGCACCGGCTCTCCCAGGTCGCCTCCCAGAAGTACTGGGATGCCCACCAGAAGGTGAAGGGGTTCATCGGCGCGAAGGAGGGGGAGGTTGTCTTCACCAGGGATACGACCGAGGCCATCGCTATGGTCGCCCGCGGGCTCACCTGGAAGAGGGGAGACCGGGTCGTCACCACCGTGCTCGAGGAGGATTCGAATTTCGTGCCCTGGCTCCGCCTGCGGGAGCGGGGGGTGGAATGCGACATCCTGCCCCTCGCGAAGGAGGAAATCCTCGATCTCTCACGGCTCGGGGAACTCATCACCGATGGGACGCGCCTCGTCGCGGTCACCCATGTTTCGGGAGTGCTCGGGAGCATCAACCCTATCCGGGAGATCGCCCGCACCTGCCGGGACCATGGGGCGCTCCTCCTCGTGGACGGGAGTCACTCGGTCCCGCACATGCCGGTCGACGTCTCGATCCTGGGGTGCGACTTCCTCTGCCTCTCCGGGGATCGGATGCTCGGGCCCACGGGGACAGGCGTGCTCTGGATGAAGGATCCCTCGCTCGAACCGCTCCACGTCGGCGGGGGAATGGTCGGGACCGTATCCTCCTTGGGGTATACCCTCGCCGAGGGGTACCAGCGCTACGAGGCTGGAACGCCGAACGTCGGGGGCGGGATCGGCCTCGGGGCCGCGGTGGATTACCTGACCGGGATCGGGATGGACCGTATCCGGGCCCACGAGATGTGCCTTGCCGGCCGGCTGATCGAGGAGCTCCGGAATCTGCCGGGGATA